>JAISLJ010000138.1 GCA_031290955.1 Zoogloeaceae bacterium
GTGTTGAAATTGATGTGAAATTCCTTGTCGCCCAACACGGGAATCCGGTGGTTGACGCCGATATTTGCCGTGAATTTCGCGGCGCCCGGCAGGGTTTTGCCGGAAAAGTCGATATAGGGCGGCGCGCCCGAATAGTTATTTTCGGCAGGCCGTGCCCCATTGGGGAAGTCTTTGTAGCGCGCGTCCGTGTAAGCGCCCGCGAAGCGGATGGTCGTGCGGCGGATGCCGTTATAAACGCCGTCGATTTCGACCCCCTTCGATTGCACCTTGGGAACGCTGCCGGTAATGGAAGTATAGTAGTCCTCGCCGTCATCCCGAAGTGCGGTTGTATAGACATCATGAACACGCACCGATTGCTGGAAATCCTTCACGTTGGTGAGGTAGATATCCGCGTTCAGGATCAGGGTCTTGTTGAGGAGTGCGGATTTGAAGCCGACTTCATAGGAAGTCGTTTTCTCCGCGCCAATCTTGCTGGAAATGCCGTTCGTGAATTGCGAGATGCCCGCCTTTTCCCCGTACTGGAGCGAGATATAGGTGGTCAGGTTGTCGTTGATCTTGTAGCTGGGACTCAGCACGAACGCGGGCTGAATGTCGTGGAACGATTCCGCCTTGGTTCTGGGGAAGATGACGCCGATCTGCCCGGAGCGAATCGCCTTGGCGGCGGCGACCTGCGCCCGTTGCGCCGAACTGAGCGAAGCGTAATCGGAAATGCCGAAGTAGCGCTGGGCCACGGAATTGGCGAGCGCGATCTGTTCCGCCGAGTTGCCGGGGTTCAGGCTGCCGTTGCTGGCGGAATCGAAGCCGCCCAGATTGACGCCGTTGATGGCGACCGGATTCAGCGCGCCGCCAAAGCCATTGTCGCGGATGAAAGCGGAAGCGGTATTGGCGCGCCGTTCGCGTGTGAAACGCAGCCCGGTGGTCAGGGTGAGCGGTTCGGAGAGATGCCAGTTGGTCTGCGCAAACACGGCCAGGCTTTTGTTGCGGATATTCTGCAAGCCGGAGCCGCTGGCCATGGCAAGGCGATCCAGTGAATCCTGCATCAGGAGGCGACCGGCGGGGTCGGCGTTCAGGGTCGCATACTGGTTGTTGTTGGCGTTCCATGCGCCCGCGTCGTTTCCCCATTCCCGCTGGTAATCGACACTGTTCTTGACATCGATGTAATAGAGGCCGCCCTGGTAATCGACGAAGCCGCCCAGCGCAGAGGTAAGGCGCAGTTCCTGGCTCCGTTGCGAATAATCGTTCCAGTAGCCGCCGGAATTGCGGGAAATGTCGAACGGCGTACCTTCATCATTGACCGCGTTGAAATGGTAATCGCGGTAGGCGGTGACGGAAGTGAGCGTATGGTTGCCGATCTGCCAGTTGAGTTCGGCGGTAGCGCCGTGACCACCGGTGACAAGTGGTCGCACGGTATCGGCGTTGACATAGCGATCGCGGTAATAATCGGAAAGGGAATACTTGTTTTGCCGGGTGAACCAGTCGCGCGAGAGGTTGCGCACGGCATTGGCCACACTCCATTGCGTACCATTTACATAGCGCAGGTTGGTTGTGGGCTTGCTCGTGCTTCTGCCATTGGTGGTTTCCCCGGCGCGCGGGGTGACTTCCAGCACTAGGCGGGCGTTGAAATTCTCGGAGGGCGTGAATAAAAATTGTGCCCGTCCGGAAAGACGGTCGATACTTTTGTAGGTGATATCCTTGTTGTCCCGGTTCTTGATGTCGCCTTCGCCCTTTTCGCCGACGAAGGAAAGCCGGTAGGCAAGCAGGCCATCCACAATCGGGCCGCCCGCCGCGAACTTGCCGACAACGCGATCCCGCTCGCCGAAGAGGAGCGAGTAATCCGCGCTGGGAGTGAAGGAAGGCTTGCGGGTAACGACATTGACGGTGCCCAGGCTCGCATTTTTGCCAAAAAGTGTTCCCTGCGGCCCGCGTGTGACTTCCACAGTATCAACATCATGGAAGTTGAAACTCGAAGCCAGGGCGTTGTAGGCATAGCTTACGCCATCGACGGTGATTCCGATGCTGGGGTCCTGCGCTTCCGTTTGCCCGGCTTTCCCCAGGCCGCGGATGGAAAGGCTGTATGTTCTCTGGTTGCCCTGATTCCATGAAATATTGCCGACACGCTGCACGATTTCAGAAATGTCGTTGGCCGCGAGACTGTCCAGTTCCTGCCCGGTGACGACGGAAACGGAGAGCGGCACATCCTGCAAACGCTCAATGCGATTGCGGCTGCGGACAACCACGGCATCCAGCGCCTGCGGCTCATTATTTTGCGGGGGGGGGGGGGGGAGATTGTGTCACGCGGGGTTGGGCGGCGCTTCCGGCTTGCCCAGGCTGCTGCCGTTGTGCGCCCTCGCCTCTTTCGGTGGCGAGTTCCTGGCGCAGACGCTGGATTTCCGCCTTCAGGGCTTCTACCTCTGCGTCATCCGCAGCGTAGAGCGGCAGAGAACTGCCGAAGAAGGCAAGGCCAGCCAGTATGGCGGTAAAAAGCGGCGTGCGTCGCAGCGCGACCTGACGATGTCGGGAACGCGGGAAAGGCGCAATGGCTGTATGGGGATTCGGGGAATACATTGTTGACTCCTGTATGGTTGAGATGAAGGTGCGGAACCAGCAATGGCAAATAGCATGCCCAACTTGGAAAGTGGGTCAATGTTTTTGAGAAACAGAGAAAAGAAACGGGCGCGACAGGCAAATCCAAAGGTTTTTTACAAAGCGGAATAAAACGTTATTTTTTTACTGCAAGAAACGTGATTTCTATATATACATGAACCCGTTGTTGCCATGTAATCAAGTGTTTCAAATTGTGTTTCGATTTGAACAGAATCCACGGAACGGAATGCGTCCGGTTGAAGAGCGCCGACCGAACGCAACAGGCAACCCCTATCCCGCCAAACGGACGAGGGGAAAAAGATACGGCGTGCGGCCTGGGGCAAGACGAGGCGAGACGGCGTTATCTGTTTGTCGCCATTGACGTGCGACCCGCGGGGTATATCTGGAAGTGAAGGAAGACAAGAGCGCCCGGAGTGCCAGCGCCTTCCTGAAAAACCTCTCCCTGGCCTGCCCGATTCGCATCCAGAAAATATTGACGGACAATGGTAAGGAATTCACCGACCGCCTGCTCTACCGCGACAAACAAGCCAGCGGTCAACATGAGTTCGATCAACTGTGCGCCGTGCTGGAGATTGAGCATCGCCTGACCCGTCCCCGCACGCCGCACACCGCTCGCCGTACCTGTGATCGCTACACGCCCTGTTTCAGGCTTGCTTCGATAAAGGGTTCCAGGTCGCCGTCCAGCACGGCCTGGGTGTTGCCGCTCTCGTACCCGGTGCGCAGATCCTTGATGCGGGATTGGTCAAGCACGTAGGAACGAATCTGGTGGCCCCAGCCGATATCGGACTTGGCGTCCTCCAGCTTCTGCTGTTCCGCCTGCTGCTTCCTGAGTTCGTGTTCGTAGAGGCGGGCGCGCAGCATCTGCCAGGCTTCGTCGCGGTTGCGGTGTTGCGAGCGGTCGTTCTGGCATTGCACGACGATGCCCGTCGGAATGTGTGTCATGCGGATCGCCGAATCGGTCTTGTTGATGTGCTGACCGCCCGCGCCAGAAGCGCGGAACGTATCGACACGCACATCCGCCGGATTGATGGCGATCTCGATGGAATCGTCGACTTCCGGATAGACGAACACCGAAGAAAAACTCGTGTGCCGCTTGGCGTTGGCGTCGAACGGCGACTTGCGCACCAGGCGGTGAATGCCGGTTTCCGTGCGCAGGACACCATAGGCATAGTCGCCGGAAAAACGGACGGTGGCGCCCTTGATGCCCGCTACATCGCCCTCGGATTCTTCCATGAGTTCCACCTTGAACCCTTTTTTCTCGCCGAATTTCAGGTACATGCGCAACAACATGGCGGCCCAGTCCTGCGCCTCGGTGCCGCCCGCACCCGCCTGGATTTCCAGGAAGCAGGGATTGGGGTCCTGCGGATGGTTGAACATGCGGCGAAATTCCAGCGCCGCCACCTGTTCCGCAACACGTCGCGCATCGGCATCAACGCCGAGCAGGGTGGCATCGTCCGCCTCCTCGCGCGCCATGACGAAAAGCTCGCGGGCATCCGCAAGCCCTGTGGCGATGGCGTCAAGCGCCAGCACCGCATCCTCCAGCGCGCGTTTTTCGCGCCCCAGTTCCTGGGCGCGCCGGGCATCTTCCCAGACCTTGGGGTCTTCCAGTTCCAGATTGACGATGGTCAGGCGTTCACGCTTCTGATCGTAGTCAAAGATACCTCCGCAGTTGGTCGGCGCGCTGCGCCAAGTCGACAAGGAGGGATTCAATGCGGTTAAGTTGTTCGGCTTCCATGACAGGAGAGACTCCTTGAAAAATCGCGTATTATAGTGCGCATCGGCCCTCCCGGGGGAAAAACATGGCGAAAAGCGCAATGCAACATCGCCGCGCATTGACAATGGCGGGATAGACATGGAGAATCTTGGGGATTCGGTTGTTCGCAGGCCGTAGTTGTTTTGCCGTTCGCATCAGGAGTTCTCTATGTCTCAATCGCACGAAAATGGCGCTTCCTCTTTCTTCCATCCGATGTTCCAGCAAGTGTTCGAGGCCAGCCAATCCATCATCCAGGGCTTCGCGGCCTTTCTCCAGAAGCTGCCGCAGACGCCAGGGTTCAAGTCTTCCGCTCTCCCCTTTCCACAGCTTGCGCTGCCCTCCGTTCCCGTTGAGGATCTCCAGGAACTGCAACGCGAGTTCATGCACCAGCAGGGCCAGCTCTGGCAGTCCATGCTGGCGAAGAGCCAGGGGCGGGAAGCGACCTTCCGGGTGGAGCCGGAACCGGGGGATCGCCGGTTTTCCGCGCCGGAATGGGGTGAGAGTCCCGTCTATGACTACATTCGCCAGAGCTATCTGCTGAATGTCCGCTTCCTGAAGCAGTTCGTGGAAAAAGCGCGGGTCGAGGATGAGCGCGCCCGCGAAAAGCTGCGCTTCGCCGCCCGCCAATATGTGGATGCCTTTTCCCCGGCCAACTTCGCCGCCACCAACCCGGAATTCGTGAGAAAGGCAATCGAGACCAACGGGCAAAGCATCGCCCAGGGCATCAACAACCTGATTGCCGATCTGGGACGCGGGCGCATCATGATGACTGACGAATCAGTCTTCGAGGTCGGCAAGAACCTTGCCGTCACGGAAGGCGCGGTGGTCTATGAAAACGATCTCTTCCAGCTTCTCCAGTACAAGCCGCTCACCGAGAAAGTCGCCAAGCGTCCGCTCCTGATTGTGCCACCTTGTATCAACAAGTATTACATCCTGGATTTGCAGCCGGAAAACTCCTGGGTACGCTTCCTCGTGCAGCAGGGACACACGGTCTTCCTCATTTCCTGGCGCAACCCTGGCGAGGAGCAGGGGCATCTCACCTGGGACGATTATCTGCAAGATGGCGTAATCAATTCCATCGGCGTTGTGCAGGAAATTACCGGGCAGAAGGAAATCAACGCGCTGGGCTTTTGCATCGGCGGCACATTGCTTGCGTCAGCGCTCGCCGTGCTGGCGGCCAAGGGGAAGAAGCCGGTGGCCTCGCTCACCTTGCTCACAACCTTCCTCGATTTTTCCGATACCGGGGAAATCGGTCTGTTCATTGATGAGGCGTCGCTTGACAAACAGGACGAGACCATTGGTCAGGGCGGCCTCCTGAAGGCACAGGAACTGCAAAGCACCTTTTCCGTGCTGCGGCCCAATGATCTGATCTGGAACTACGTGACCAACAATTACCTGAAGGGCCAGAAGCCGCAAGCCTTTGACCTGCTCTACTGGAATTCCGATTCCACCGGCCTGCCGGGTCCCTTCGCCTGCTGGTACATGCGCAAGATGTACCACGAGAACAGCCTCAAGGCACCCAACAAACTCACGATGTGCGGCGCCAAGGTCGATCTGGGGCGGCTGGATATGCCGGTCTATCTCTTCGCCGCGCGCGAGGACCACATTGTGCCCTGGCATTCTTCCTACCTCAGTACGCGGCTGCTCAGCGGCAAGCGGCGCTTTGTACTGGGCGCCTCCGGCCACATTGCGGGCGTCATCAATCCGGCCGCCAAGAACCGGCGCAGCTACTGGACGAATGAAAACCTGGAAGCTGACGCGAAGGAGTGGTTCGCCACCGCCGAGGAGCGTCCCGGCAGTTGGTGGAACGACTGGGCGGCTTGGGCAAAGGAATTTTCCGGCGGCGAGATTGCCGCGCCCAAGGCGCTGGGCAGCGAACAGCGCAAGCCCATCGAACCTGCTCCGGGACGGTATGTCAAGGTTCGGGCCGTCTGAAAAGTTTTTCGTGACAAAAGACCGTTTTCCGGTCTTTTGTCTTTTTGCTGTTTGCATCACATCATCAAGGAAGGAAACACAATGACACAACGTGTAGCTCTCGTCACCGGCGCCATGGGCGGATTGGGCACCGCCATCAGTCAAGCGCTCGCCAAGGCGGGCCACAAGGTCGTCGCGGCCTATCACCCTCAATTCGACAAGCCGGAAGAATGGTTGAAGGAACAAGTCGCCGCCGGGTTCAAGGATTTCATCACGGTTGCGGGCGACGTGGCCGATCTGGCCTCGGTGCAGAAACTGGCGGCGGAAGCCGAACAGAAGGCTGGTCCCATCGACATCCTGGTCAACAACGCCGGGATCACCCGCGACAAGATGTTCAAGGGCATGGAGCGCGAACAGTGGGATGCGGTCATCAACACCAATCTCTCCAGCCTCTTTAATGTCACCAAGCAGTTTTCCGCCAAGATGGCCGAGCGCGGTTGGGGGCGCATCATCAACATTTCTTCGGTAAATGGCGTCAAGGGCCAGGCCGGGCAAACCAATTACTCCGCCGCCAAGGCGGGCGTCATTGGCTTCACCAAGGCGCTGGCGCAGGAACTGGCGACCAAGGGCGTGACGGTCAACGCCAT
>JAISLJ010000139.1 GCA_031290955.1 Zoogloeaceae bacterium
GTCCAGACCTCAATCCCATCGAACTGATGTGGTCGAAAATCAAGGCGATTCTGCGCAAACTCAAAGTCCGCGCGAAAGAACTTCTTGACCAGGCCATCGCCCAGGCTTTCAGCGCCGTCACCCTATCCGATATATCTGGCTGGTTCAGGCATGATGGATATGCGCTACATTAAATTGAACTGCTATAAGGATTGCGACGAACCTTGATCATTCGCTTGTCGTTGATGGCAAAGGCAAGATTTACGCGGCGGGCGGCAAAAGCGGACAAAACCAAAACCCGTGGCAGGGAAGCGGATTGGTTCTTGACACAAAACACGGAGAAGAAGATTCTTCCCGGATCAGAAGAGAGGAGAGAAAATGAATTGGCGTGCAAACGTGATTTTTGGCTTTGCCTTGGTGTCTGTCATGGGCCTTTGTCTTTCCGGAGGCCCTGTCCGCGCGGATTTCAGGGCCATGCCGGAGGAGATGGAAAATGCGGATGCCGATTTTGGGTTTCGCCTCCTCCGGCAGCTTGTCCGGGATGAGAAGGGGAACATTTCGGTCGCGCCGCGCAATCTGCGCGCGGTGTTTGCGGCGCTGGCCGCAGGGGCAAAAGGCGAGACCAGAGTTGAAATCCGTCGGGTTGTCGGGGCCTCCCTTCCCTTGATCGACAACCCGTCCGGCAAGAGTTTCCGGAATGCCCTGCATCTCTGGACCCCGTTGGGCAATCCCTTGCAGGAAACGTTCCGCAATGCGCTGAAGGATGTCCAGGTCGAGAGCACGCTGCCGGAAGCCGCGCCTGATGTCATCAATGCCTATGTGCGCAGGCATACGGATGGCAAGATCCTTGCCGTCATGCAGGAAGCGCCGGAAGAACTCGGCATCGTGCTGACCGCCGTGTTCGACTTCGCAGGAAAATGGCAAACGCCGTTCCGCCCGGAAGATACCCATGATGGCGTCTTTGTCACGGCTCCGGGAAAATCCCGCGCGGCCCATTTTATGCGCATGACTGGTAAATTCCATTATGCCAGTACCGGGGTGGGACAGATCGTTCGTTTGCCATATCGGGAGGATGCGCTGTCGATGTTCCTCTTCCTGCCGCATGCCGCGAACCTTGACGACTGGCTGGAGACGGCAAACGCCAGCGTCTGGCAGGAACATCTCGATGCCCTGCGCCTCCAGACAGGCAGCGTGTCCGTGCCGCGCTTTCGCTCCGACGCGACCCTTGACCTGATTCCGGCGCTCACCGCCCTTGGCATGCGCCGCGCCTTCACCCGGCGCGCCGAATTCTCCGGCATCCTGCGGCAAGCCCGGCCCCTGCGGATTGTTCGCGTGACGCACGGGACGATGCTGGCGGTCGATGAACAGGGCACGAAAACCGCCGCCGTGACCTCCGTCGCAGCGGTGGCGGCATCCACAGACCTGGATTCCTTTTCCCTGCAATTCGACCGCCCCTTCCTGCTCGCCATTGGCGACATGCAAGGCAAGACCCTGTTCATGGCCGTCGTGCGCGAACCATGACCTCCAGCACATCCCGGCGCGCCGTTCCAGTCTCCGGAATCACCCCCAGATGGCGGCGGGGGCGCGCAGGCGTTCCAGGGGCTGGTCGAACATCAGGTGCTCGTCGATGATAACGGGGACGTCCTCAGGCTTGACGCCAACGTACATGATGCCTTCCGGGTAGACAACGACCGTCGGCCCCAGATCGCACGGCCCCATGCAGCCGGTGCTGGTGAGCAGGTAGCCGGAAGCCCAGAGATTGCGCTTCTGGAATTCATCGGAAAACGTCTGGTAGACTTCGCCGCCGCCGCGATGCTGGCAGGAACCACGCGGATGACCGGGCGGACGCCCCTGGACGCAGACAAGGACGTGTTTCTTGGGTTTGGGCATGTTTTCTCCTTTATGCACTATGAAATGGATGGCCGCATTCTTCCCGCCTTTCCTTGGGAATTTGCTGCCTGTTGTTGCAATGCCGTATTGCAAAAGCAAGGAAGATGCCACGTGCGATCCGTGCAAATTCAACGGATTCCCGCCTTTCTTGCCCTTCCCTCCCTGTCGCGTTTGCGACAAGACTGTTCCTGATTTCTGGCTTCTGGTTTTTTCTTTTGATCCCTGATTCCTGCCCTCCCCGGCAACCGTAACAAGCTGTAAAACCTGTATCTTTGGCTTGTGGCATGTTCCGTTTTTTGATTACACTCCCATCCACTTCATCACGCATCATCCTTATTGCATCACTTCCGACCATGCCCAGCCTCGATTTTTCACGTTCTGCTTCCCCACGGCGCTTTTGCCTGCGGATTCTCCTGCCGCTTCTGGCGCTGCATCTGGGCGGATGCGCCTTGCTCGCGCCGGTGCCGGACATCGACCAACGCCAGCCTGAAATCACGCTCCCCGACACCTGGCAGCAACCCCTGCCACAGGCTGGCGATTCCCCCGCCACATGGTGGCGGCGCTTCAACGATCCCCTGCTGGATGAATTGATCGACAAGGGGCTTGCCAGCGCGCCGGACTTGCGGATTGCCCAATCGCGCCTGCGGCAGGCTCGCATCCGCCGTGACCAGGCGACGGCGGGCTGGTATCCCGGTCTTGATTTTTCCTCGGGCGTAAGCCGTTCTCCCGGCAACGGGAGCGCCACGAGCACGAGCTACAGCGCCGGGTTCAGCGCAAGCTGGGAAGCGGATTTGTTCGGCGAGGTGCGCTACGGCGTCGATGCGGCGGAGCGCGACCTCGCGGCGGAAGCGGCGCGTTTTGCTTCCAGCCGGATCTCGCTGGCGGCGGAAATCACCCTCAATTACGTGCAATACCGCGCCACGCAGGAACGGCTCGCCATCGCCCGAAAGAGCGTGCAGATGCAGGAAGAAACGTTCGACATCACCCTCTGGCGCGCCCGGGCGGGATTGGTGACGGAACTGGACGTGGAACAGGGACGCGCCTCCCTGGAACAGACCCGCGCCTCGATCCCCTCGCTGGAAAATTCCCTCGTCACCGGTCAGAACCAGTTGGAGACGCTTTTGGGCCTGGTGCCGGGGGCGCTGGGCACGCGGCTTGCCGAAGTCGCCGCCCTGCCGGACGCGCCGGAGACGATTGCCGTCGATATTCCCTCCGAAGCCTTGCGGCAGCGTCCGGATGTGCGCGCCGCTGAACAGACGCTCCTCGCGGAGGCCGCCCGCTTCCGGAAGACCGCCGCGACGCGCTTGCCCAGCCTGAACTTCTCCGGGCGCATCAGTTGGCAAGATGCCCACTTCTCCGCCCTGGGCGGCAGCGAGACCATCGCCCGTTCCCTGGCGGCGAGCCTTGCCGCCCCGATTTTCGACGCCGGGAACATCCGCAACCAGATTGCCCTTCAGGAGATTGCGCACGAGCAGGCCGTCATCAGCTACGAACAGACCCTGCTTGCCGCCTTGCAGGAAGTCGAGAGCGCCCTTTCCTCCTATGCCACGGGCCGCCGCCGGGAAGTAAACCGCATCGAGGCGGCGCGCGCGGCCACGAGCGCGGCGACAATGGCCCGCCAGATGTACGAATCCGGCCTCGTCGATTTCCAGAAGGTGCTCGATACCCAGCGTACCCTGCTTTCCGCCGAGGACAGCCTCGTCACGACGAAAAGCGACATCCTGACCTCTGTCATCCAGCTCTACAAGTCGCTGGGCGGCGGTTGGGAAGCCGCGCCGCCGGAAGAGGCGGCATCCCCGGAATCCCAGGCAACCACGGCATCCCAATGACGCATGTGTTTTCCCTTTCCGAATCCTTTGACTTTCCTTGACGTTCAGGCCCGCAAATGAATACGCCCAACCTCCTCCAGAACTCCCTGCGCGGCAGCAAGAATTTTCTTGCCAGCAAGCGCATCCGGTTTTCGATTCTTTTTCTTGCCCTCCTCCTTGGCGGCTGGGCTTGGTACCGTTCGGCCAATGCCCCCTCCCGAAGCCAGAACTTCGTCATGGAGGAACTGAACCTTGGCTCGCTCACGGTCAGCGTTTCCACCAGCGGCACGCTGGAGCCGACCCGCGCCGTCGATGTGGGCAGCGAGCTTTCCGGCACTCTGGCAACAGTGCTGGTGCAAGAGAACGACAAGGTTGCCAAGGGCCAGTTGCTGGCGCAGCTTGATACGGCCAAGCTCCGGGACGCGGTGGGCCGCTCTGAGGCCGCCGTGATTTCCGCGCAGGCGAAAGTCGCGCAGATGGAGGCAACGCTGGCTGAGGCGCGGGTCAACCTGCGACGCTTGCAGGAAGTGGCGCGGCTCTCCGGCGGCAAGGTCCCCGCCCCGATTGAGATCGACAGCGCTGAGGCCACCGTGAAACGCGCCGAAGCCAACCTGAAAAGCGCCCGCTCCGAAGTCGCCCAGGCCGAAGCCAGCCTGAAGACCGACCAGACCAACATCCGCAAGGCCACCATCACTTCCCCCGTCGATGGCGTGGTGCTCACGCGCAAGGTCCAGCCAGGCCAGACCGTGGCCGCCAGCATGACCGCGCCCATCCTCTTCAACATCGCGGAAGATTTGACGCAGATGGAGTTGCACGTGAATGTCGATGAGGCCGATGTCGCCAATGTCGCAATCGGGCAAAAGGCCAACTTCACCGTGGCGGCGTGGAACAACCGCAAGTTTTCCGCGGTGGTCGAGCGGGTCGACCTGGGGTCTACGCTCACGGACAATGTGGTGACCTACACCACCGTGCTCTCCGTTGCCAATGACGATCTGGCGCTGCGGCCCGGCATGACGGCTTCCGTGGAAATCTTCACCGCCCAGCGCGAGAATGTCCTGCTCGTGCCCAATACCGCGCTGCGCTTCAACCCGCGCGCGTTCGCGGGCGCGGGCAGGAACAGCGCGGGGGGCGAGGGCGCCCGGGGGCAGCAACAGCAGAATCAGGGATTCCTCGCCAAACTGATGCCGCGCGCGTCCGGACGGCAACAACAGGCTCCGCGCCAGCGTCCGGAGAATGGTGGCGCGAACGGCGGCAGAACCCAGGTCTGGGTGCTGGAAAACAACAGGCCGCGTCCCATTCCGGTGAAGACGGGCGTTTCCAACGGACGCTATACGGAAATTCTCGAAGGCGAGCTGCGACCGGGCATGTCCGTCATCACCGATGCCAGGGGAGCGCGTTCATGAACGCCCCGGAGCCAGCCGCCAACATTCCGCTGATTGAATTCCGGAACATCGCCAAGACCTATGGTCAGGGGGAGATTGCCTTCCAGGCGCTGCGCGGGATCAGTTTTTCCATCCAGCGCGGGGAATTCCTCGCGGTCATGGGGCCTTCCGGTTCCGGGAAATCGACGGTCATGAACATCCTGGGCTGCCTCGATACGCCGACCTCCGGCTCCTATCTCTTTCAGGGCGTGCATGTGGAGCATCTGGATCGCAACGCGCGCGCCCTCTTGCGCCGCAGCCATCTGGGCTTCGTCTTCCAGGGTTTTAATCTCCTGGCGCGCACTTCGGCGCAGGAAAACGTGGAACTGCCGCTCCTCTACCGGGGCGAGCCGCCGGAAGAGCGCCATCGCGCTTCCCGCGAGGCGCTGGGCCTGGTCGGGCTTTCCGGCTGGGAGCACCACACACCGGCAGAACTCTCCGGCGGACAGCAACAGCGTGTCGCCATCGCGCGCGCCATCGTCACGCATCCGCTGGTGCTTCTGGCCGATGAACCCACGGGCAACCTGGACAGCAAGCGCAGCCACGAGATCATGGAACTTCTGGTGCGCCTCAACCGGGAACGGCGCATCACCGTGCTCATGGTCACGCATGAGCCGGACATGGCCCGGTATTCGAGCCGGGTCGTGCATTTCGTTGATGGCCTCGTTGCCAGCGATGCCGAACAACAGGAGGAAGCGGCATGTTCCTGAGCGCCATCCTGCTCGCGCTGCGCGAGATTCGCCGCAACCTGATGCGCTCCTTCCTCACCACGTTGGGCGTGGTGATTGGCGTGGCGGCGGTCATCACCATGGTCACGCTGGGCAATGGCGCAACCCGCGTCATCACCGACCAGATTTCCAGCCTGGGCAGCAACCTGCTCATCATGCGACCGGGACAGCGCATGATGGGGCCGGGCGGCGGTGGCGGCGCGCCGCGTTTTCGCGTCTCCGATGTCGAGGCCATCGCCACGCAGGTTTCGTCACTGCGGGCCGTCGCGCCGACTACCACCACAGGCGTCACGCTGGTGGTGGGCGGCGAGAACTGGACTTCCACGGTCAACGGCACCACCAATGCCTTCTTCACCGCCGGGAACTGGAACCTCGCCGCCGGCCGCTTCTTCACGGAAGACGAGGAACGGCTGGGGCTGGCTTCCTGCGTCATCGGCAATACCGTGCGGGAAAAGCTCTTTGGCGGCCAGAATCCGCTCGGCGCCCAGATGCGCGTGCGCAAGTTCAATTGCGAGGTGGTCGGCGTCCTTGCCAGCAAGGGACAGGGCGCGATGGGACAGGACCAGGACGACGTGGTGATCCTGCCGTTGCCGACGGTGCAGCGACGCCTGACCGGCAACCGCAAGGATGTTCCCTCCATCATGATTTCCATGCAGGACGGCGCGGAGACCGAGTACGTCATGGAACAGATTCGCACCCTGATGCGCGAGCGGCGCAAGCTCTCGGACGGCGACGAGGACAACTTCAACATCCTCGATACCAAGCAGATTGCGGAAACGCTCTCCAGCACCATCGGCACCATGACCACCCTCCTGGGGGCCGTGGCGGCGGTGAGTCTCTTGGTGGGAGGGATCGGCATCATGAACATCATGCTCGTCTCCGTGACCGAGCGCACGCGGGAGATTGGCATCCGTCTTGCCATTGGCGCGCTGGAGCATGAAGTGCTGCTCCAGTTCCTGATTGAGGCGGTGGCGCTTTCCGCCTTCGGTGGTCTCTCGGGCATTGTGCTGGCGATTATTTCCTGCGTCATTCTCTCTGGCCTGATGGGCATGCCCTTCCTGTTTGATCCGAGCATCAACCTGTTGTCGTTCTTTTTCTCCGCGCTCATCGGCGTCCTGTTCGGCTACATGCCCGCCCGCCGCGCCGCCAGCCTCGACCCCATTGAAGCCCTCCGCCACGAATAGTCCTGGCGGACGGCGCGGAACCTCACCCTCGCCCGCTTGGCGGGCGAGAGTAAAGATATGCGCCGCTGCGCTCCGGAGTGTGGGCGGTGGATTGCCGCGTCGCTGCGCGTGACTGCGGGATGTGTGAGTGTTTTTATGGCGGGCGGAAGTTCGTGTAGAATCACAGATTTCTTCCACTTGTCTTGGAGTTGTATGATGATGAAGTTCTCCCTGAAACATGGCTTGGGCCTCTTGGCTGGACTCTTCTTCTCCGCCGCTGCCTGACGAGCGAGCCGGTGCTGATTGAGAATCTAGTAGTCAGTCAATCTGAATTGAAGCAATAGATGGCATGGAAAGAGCTTGTGGAGGAGAGGTTGCCTTCAAAGGAGACGGACATGCCAGCGATCAAATAGCGAGTGAGTTTGACGGA
>JAISLJ010000140.1 GCA_031290955.1 Zoogloeaceae bacterium
TGACGAAGGTCGGGTCCAGCCCGGCTTCTGCCAGGATGCTGGCGACAAGGCTGGTGGTCGTGGTCTTGCCGTGCGTGCCCGCAATGGCGATGCCCTGTTTCAGGCGCATGAGTTCGGCGAGCATCTGCGCGCGCGGCACCACGGGCACCTGCGCCTGCCGCGCCGCGACGACTTCCGGGTTTTCGTCCTTGACCGCCGTCGAGATCACCACTGCGTGCGCGCCGATGATGTGCTCCGCCGCATGGCCGATCCGCACCGGAATGCCCAGCCCGGCCAGGCGTTCGGTCACGGCGGAGGCCGCAAGATCGGAGCCGGAGACAACATAGCCTAGGTTGCGGAACACTTCGGCGATGCCGCTCATGCCGGAGCCGCCGATGCCGACGAAATGGATATGGCGTACCTTGTGCTTCATTGCGCCACCTCCGCGCAGACATCGGCCACGGCGCGCGCCGCTTCGGGCCGGGCGATGAGCCGCGCCTTCTTCGCCATTTCCAGGAGTTGCCCGCGACCATAGCGCTCGATGCGGGCGATGGCTTCGGGCCTCAGTTCCGTCTGCGCGAGCAGGAAAGCGCCGCCGGTTGCGACCAGGAACTTCGCGTTTTGCGTCTGATGGTCATCCACCGCGAAGGGAAAGGGCACCAGGATGGCGGCAACGCCCACGGCGGCCAGTTCCGCGATGGTGAGCGCCCCGGCGCGGCAGATGACCAGATCGGCCCAGGCATACGCGCCTGCCATGTCCTCGATGAAACGCACGCAGTGGGCGCGCACTCCGGTCTCGGCATAGCGTGCCTGCAAATCCTCCAGATGTTTTTCCCCGGCCTGATGCACGATTTCCGGCCGCTCTTGCGCCGTGATCCGCGCGATGCCCGCCGGAATGGCTTCGTTCAGCGCCTGCGCCCCCAGGCTGCCGCCAACCACGAGAAGGCGCAGGGGGCCTTCGCGCCCGGCCAGGCGTTCTTCCGGCGGCGGCACGGCGGCAAGTTCGGCGCGTACCGGATTCCCCACCCATGCGCCGGTGGGCAAGGCTTCGGGAAAGCCGGTCAAGACCCGGCTGGCGATCCGGGCCAGCGTCCGGTTGGCCAGGCCGGGGATGGAATTCTGTTCGTGCACGACCAGCGGGATTCCGAGGAGCCGCGCCATGACGCCGCCCGGAAAACTCACATAGCCGCCCATGCCCAGGACAACATCGGGCCGGACGCGGCGCAGGACGGCAAGGGCTTCGCGGAAACCGCGCAGCAGGACGAAGGGAAGTTGCAGCTTGCGCAGAAGTCCCTTGCCGCGCAGGGCCGCGAAACGCACGAATTCGACGGGAAAGCCATGTTGCGGCACAAGACGCGCTTCCATGCCGTCCGGATTGCCTGTCCACACCACCCGCCAGCCCGCCTCGCGCAGGACCTGCGCGACGGCAAGCGCCGGGAAGATATGACCACCGGTGCCGCCTGCCATGATGAGGATGGACTTGGGGGCATGGCCGGGCATGGTCTCGATCCGGGCGTTCATGGCGCATCCCCGCGCAACAGTTGCCGGTTTTCCCAATCCACGCGCAAGAGCACGGCAAAGGCGAGGCAGGTCGCCAAAAGGCTGGAGCCGCCATAGCTCATGAAGGGCAATGTGAGGCCCTTGGTAGGCAGGATGCCCATGTTCACGCCCATGCTGATGAAGCCCTGAACGCCGAACCAGATGCCAATGCCCATGGCGATCAGTGCCGGATAGGGACGATCCAAAGGCACACACTGCCGCCCCACGGCGAAGGCGCGCTGCACGAGAATGGCAAAAAGGGCGACGACCACTATGACTCCGGCAAAACCAAGTTCCTCGGCGATGATGGCGAGGAGGAAATCGGTGTGGGCTTCCGGCAGGTAGAAGAGTTTTTCCACGCTGGCTCCCAGTCCGACGCCAAACCATTCGCCGCGCCCGAAGGCGATCAGGGCGTGCGAGAGCTGGTAGCCCTTGCCGTAGGGATCGGCCCAGGGATTGAGGAAGACGAGGCGGCTGCTGCGGTAGTCGGAGACCAGGATCATGATGGGCAGGATGATGGCCACGGCCAGCGTCAGGATGGCGAACAGCCGGGCGCTCAGCCCGCCCAGGAAGAGAATGCCCATGGCGATGGCGAGGATCACCACGAAAGCGCCGAAATCCGGCTCGCGCAAGAGGAGCGCGCCTACCAGCGCCATGACGGCTGCCATGGGCAGGAGCACCTGCTTCAGGTCTTGCATCACCGTCATCTTGCGCACCGTGTAGTCGGCGACGTAGAGCACGGCGAAGAACTTCACCAGCTCCGAGGGTTGCAGGTTGATGAAGCGCAGCGAGATCCAGCGGTGCGCGCCGTTGATCGTCCGGCTCACGCCCGGCAGGAGCACGATGACCAGGAGCGTGACGCCAAGGAGGAAGAGCCAGGGCGCGGCCTTCTGCCAGCGTTCCAGTTTCACCTGGAAGGCCAGCCCGCCCGCGATGAGACCAATGCCCAGATAGATCGCGTGGCGCAGGAGGAAATAGGCAGGCTGGTTCCCGAAGTCAGGGTCGCCCTCGGCCACGGCGATGGAGGCGGAATAGACCATGACAAGCCCGAGCGCCAGCAAGAGAATGCCGCTCCAGAGCAATGCCGGATCAATCTCCGGGATCTGGCGGCGCGGAGTCTTCAGGGCGCTCAGGATCATGCCGCGCCTCCCGTCTGGATTGCTGCCACCGTCCGGACGAAGGCCGCGGCGCGTTGGCTGTAGTCGGCAAACATGTCCCAACTGGCGCAGGCAGGGGAGAGCAGGACACAATCGCCGCGTTGCGCTTTTCCGGCAAGCCAGGCTACCGCGTCTTCCAGATTCGGGAAGCTTTCCACCGGCAGGCCGCAACCCGCGATGACCTGCCCGATGGTTGGGCCATCCTTGCCGATCAGCGCCACGGCGCGGCCATGCCGCGTGAGCGCCGCCTTGAGCGGCGTGAAATCCTGCCCCTTGCCGTCGCCGCCCAGAAGGAGGGCGACGGGGCGGCCCATGCCCCGGAGGGCGGCGAGCGTCGCGCCTACATTGGTGCCCTTGGAATCATCGACGTAAAGAATGCCGTCAATTTCGGCTACCGGCTCCACGCGGTGCGGCAGGCCCCGGAAACTGGCAAGACCGGGCAACGCCCGTTCGGCGGGAACGCCGACGGCGCGGCACAGCGCCAGCGCCGCCATGATATTGGCGATGTTGTGCGTTCCTTGCAAGGGGAGATCCCGCGCTGCGACCAAGCGTTCCTTCCCCAGCCAGAGTGCGCCCTCGTCGTAGCCGTAGTGTCCGGCGCGGGGCGCGGAATCAAGGCCGAAGGTCGTCATGCCCGTGCCCAGCCCGCCCATGGAGAGGCTCCAGTCATCATCGCGGTTTACGACGCGCATGCGGCTCTCGCGGAAGATGCGCGCCTTGGCGTTGGCGTAGGCGGCAATTCCTTCGGGATAGCGATCCAGGTGATCCTCGTTCACGTTCAGGACCGTCGCGGCGTCCAGGGGCAGGCGCTGGGTGCTCTCCAACTGGAAGCTGGAAAGTTCCGCCACCCAGACCTTGGGAAAGTTGCCGCACGCCAGCGCCGCCATGAGCGCGTCGAGGAGCGAGGGCGAGATGTTGCCGCAGGCCACGGCGGAAATTCCGGCGCGATTCAGGAGATGCGCGGTCAGGGCTGTGGTCGTGGTCTTGCCGTTCGTGCCGGTGATGGCGATGGTGATGGCGTCGGGCTGGAGTTCCGCGAGCGCCGCGGCGAAGAAATCCACTTCCGAGAAAACCGGCAGCCCGGAGGCGACAAGCTCCGGCAAGTTTGGGGAAAGTCCCGGCGAAAGGGCAATTGCATCTGCGCTGCCGCGCGCAATGACCCAGGAGAAGTCGGGGACGGTCTGTGTCTGTCCCTCGGCGGGGAAGGGGCCGGTCACAACCGGGATGTCGGGCAGTTCGGCGCGCAGGGTCGCCAGGCCGGGCGGTTCGGCCCGGCTGTCGGCCACGGTGACTTGCGCGCCCTGCATGTCCAGCCAGCGCGCCATCGCCAGACCGGATTCCCCCAGGCCAAGGACCAGAAAATGCTTGTTCGCCAGTTCCATCTTCCTCTACCGAATCTTGAGGGTGGAAAGGCCGAAAAGCACGAGCAGGATGGTGATGATCCAGAAGCGCACGACCACATGCGTTTCCTTCCAGCCGCTTTGCTCAAAATGGTGGTGCAGGGGCGCCATGCGCAGGATGCGCCGCCCCTCGCCATATTTCTTGCGCGTGTATTTGAACCAGCACACCTGCATCATGACGGAAAGGGTTTCTGCCACGAAGAGGCCGCCCATGATGAAGAGCACGATTTCCTGGCGCACGATCACGGCGATGCAGCCCAGTGCCGCGCCCAGCGAGAGCGCCCCCACATCGCCCATGAACACCTCCGCCGGGTAGGCGTTGAACCACAGGAAGCCCAATCCCGCCCCGGCAATCGCGCCCAGGATGATGCACAGTTCCCCCGCGCCCGGCACATAGGGAATGAGCAGGTAGCGGGCATAGACGGCGTTGCCCGCCACATAGGCAAACACGACGAAGGCGGCGGCCACCATCACCGTGGGCATGATGGCGAGCCCGTCCAGGCCGTCGGTGAGATTCACGGCATTGGACGTGCCAACGACCACGAAATAGGTGAGCACGACAAAGCCCCAGATTCCCAGGGGATAGGCAATGCTCTTGAAGAAGGGCACGATGAGGCCGGTCTGTTGCGCGAGATTGTCGGTGGAAAAGGCGAGGAACAAGGCCGCCCCCAGCCCGAGCACGGATTGCCAGAAGAATTTCCAGCGGCTTGAGAGGCCGTTCGGGTCGCGGTACACCACCTTCTTCCAGTCATCGTACCAGCCGATGATGCCGAAACCCAGGGTAACGACGAGCACCGTCCATACATAACGGTTGCCAAGGTCGCCCCACAGCAGCGTGGTGAGCGCGATGGCAATCAGGATCAGCACGCCGCCCATCGTGGGTGTGCCGGATTTGACGAGGTGTGTCTGCGGACCATCGCTGCGCACGGCCTGGCCAATCTTCTTTTCCGCAAGCCAGCGAATGACGGCAGGTCCCAACGCGAGCGAGATGGTGAGCGCGGTCATGGCCGCAAGCAGCGTGCGCAGGGTGAGGTAGCCGAAGACGTTGAAGGCGCGGATATCCGTCGCCAGCCACTGGGTGAAGAGGAGCAGCATCAGTCGCTCCCCCCTGTGTGCGGCACATGCAGGCCCTGCACCACGCGCTCCATCTTCATGAAGCGTGATCCCTTCACCAGCACCGTGTCGCCCGGCTTCAAATCGTTCCAGAGGGCATGCACCAGGGATTCCGGCTCTGAAAACCAGCGGCCCGAGCCAAAGTTGCGCATGGCGGCGCGGCTTGCCATGCCCATGATGCAGAGATCGTCGATTTTCATGCTCCTGGCGAAGTTGCCGATTTCCGCGTGGCAGATGTCGGCGGCGCGCTCATCCCCGACTTCCCCCATGTCGCCCAACACAAGGAATTTTCGGCCCGTGCAGGCGGCGAGCACGGCGATGGCCGCCCGCGCGGAATCTGGATTGGCATTGTAGGTATCATCAATGAGAGTGGCCCCCCGCGGGCCGGGCAGGCGTTGCAGACGGCCCCGGACGCCGGGGAAGGCGGCGAGCCCCTGCGCGATTCCTTCCGGCGCAATGCCGAGCGCCCAGGCAGCGGCGGCGGCGGCCAGGGCGTTCCGGGCATTGTGCGCGCCGGGCACGGCAAGCGGGATTTCCAGCCTGCCGCTGGCGAAGTCAATGGCAAGCCGGGTTTCCAATCCATTGAGACTGGCCGTGCCGGTGAGACGCTCCCCGTCATCAGGTTCGCCCTGCGCAGTGATTTCGCCCTGCGCAGCAGCGAGGGAAAAGCCGATGATGCGTTGTTTGGCGTTCCGGGCGCGGAGGACGGCGCGCCACGTTCCGGCGTGCGGATCGTCGTCATTCACAAGCGCGATGCCCGCTGCGTCCAATCCGGCGTAAAGGCTGCCTTTTTCACGCGCCACGGCGTCCACGTCGCCCAGGCCTTCCAGATGGGCGCGTTGGGCGTTGGTCACGAGCGCCGCCGTGGGACGCGCAATCCGCGTGAGCGCGGCGATTTCGCCCGGATGGTTCATGCCTAGTTCGAGGACGGCGGCCTTGTGCGTCGCCTCCAGTTCCAGCAGTGTGCGCGGCAGGCCGATATCGTTGTTGAAATTTCCCCTGGGCGTCAGCACCGCCGCCTCGCCATAGGCCGTTTTCAGGATGGTGGCGATCATTTCCCGCGTGGTGGTCTTGCCGTTGCTGCCGGTGACGGCGAGCACGGGCAGCGCAAAACGTGCCCGCCATGCGGCGGCCAACGCGCCCAGGGCGATGCGGGTATCCGCCACGCGCAGGGTGGGCAGTTCCGGATCGGAGATTCCCTCCCGGCTGACGAGAAGCGCCGCGGCCCCTTGCTTGCGGGCTTCGGCCAGATAATCGTGGGCGTCGAAGCGCTCGCCTTTCAGGGCGATGAAGAGTTTTCCGGCACAGTCGGCGCGGGTGTCGGTGGTGATGCCGGAGACTTCCCGGTCGCATCCGGCAAGATCTCCGCCAACGGCCTGGGCGATTGCGGCGAGGTTCCAGCGCATCAGGCGGCGCTCCGTTTCTTGTGCCGCGCAGCAAGGGCCGCAAGGCTTGTTTGGGTGTCGGAAAAGGGCAGGCGCTTCCCGGCGATTTCCTGGGTTGCCTCGTGCCCCTTGCCCGCGACAAGAATCACATCAGCATCTTCCGCTTCCGCGAGCGCCATGCCGATGGCTTGGGCGCGATCCACTTCAAAAAGGGCGGAAACGCCTTCCGGCAAGCCCGCCGCGATTTCCCGCAGGATGGCTTGCGGCGTTTCGTCGCGGGGATTGTCGCTCGTGACGATGATTCGATCCGAGTTCTTGGCGGCGATTTCGCCCATGAGCGGGCGTTTGCCCCGGTCGCGGCCGCCGCCACAACCAAAGACGCAGGCAAGCCGTCCGCCCCGCGCCGCAGTCAGGGGCCGCAAGGCTGCAAGCGCGTTGGCGAGCGCGTCCGGGGTGTGCGCGTAATCCACAACAACGAGTGGCGCGTTCGTCCCGCCCAGGCATTCCATGCGTCCCGGCGGCGCTTCGAGCAGGGCAAGCCGTTCGGCAATCTCCCGCACATTCAGGCCCAGATCGTAGAGAACGGCAGCCACCGCCAGCAGGTTGGCAACGTTGTACGCGCCGGGAACGGCCGTTTCGATGCGCATTCCGCCCCGTGGCGTTGCCAGCCGGAAGATTTGCCCCTGCGCCGTGGAACGCAGGTCTTCGGCAGAAAGAATGACATCGGCGGCAGCGTCATGGTTTCCCGCAAGCGTATAGCCGATCCGCCGCGTTGCCGTGGTGGCGCGGAGGCGTTCCCGACCAAAGGGATCATCGAGATTCACGATGGCAAGGCGCAGGCCGGGCCAGGTGAAGAGCGCTGCCTTGGCTTCGGCATAGGCGGTCATCGTCCGGTGGTAATCCAGGTGGTCGCGGGTGAGATTGGTGAAAATCGCCGTTTCTACCTGTGCGCCATCCAGGCGGCCCTCGGCGATGCCGATGGAACTTGCCTCCAGCGCCACGGCGCGCGCGCCCGCGTCCACGAACGTCGCGAGCAGGCGAGCCAGCATGGTGGCCGTTGGCGTGGTCAGCCCGGTTGGTTCCTGTTGTGCTACAAATCCCGCGCCCAGGGTGCCGATCACGGCGCACGCTTCCGGGTGGGCGCGCGCCAACCACTGGCTCACAGTGGTCTTGCCATTGGTGCCGGTCACGCCGAGAAGGGCGAGGTTTTCACTGGGACGTCCGGCGATTTCATGCGCCAGCGGCCCCACGAGCGCGCGCAGGTTCGTAACACGGCAATGCGGCACAGCCCATGCCTCCTGCCCGGCGGACGCATCCATTCCGCCGTTCGCGGGACGCTCGAAAAGCACGGCGGCCGCGCCGTTCTGGATGGCGGCGGCAATGTGTCGCCGTCCATCATCCGCATGGCCAGGATAGGCAAGGAAAAGATCACCGGGACGAACCAGACGGCTATCATCCGTCGCGCCGGTGAGAGGCCGCGCAAGACGCGGCGCGAGTTCCCGCAGCAGCGAGCGCGCCTGTTCCCTGGCGCTCATGGTCGTTGCCAGTGTTGTGGCGTTCATGGCTGCGCGCCTCCGGAAGAACCATGCGCGCCGGGATTGTTCATGTTGAGCGCATCGGGATCGAGACCCGCCACCTGGAGGTTTGCCGCATCCGGCGGTACGCCCCGGATGCGCAATACGTCCGCGGCGATCCGGGAGAACACCGGCGCCGCCACGGCGCCGCCATAATGCTGCCCCGCGGAAGGCTCGTCGACCATCACCGCCACGACATAGCGCGGCGCGGAGACCGGGAAGATGCCGACGAAGGAAGGCATGTACTTGCGCGTATAGACGCCTCCTTCCAACTTGTAGGGTGTGCCGCTCTTGCCCGCCACGCGATAGCCGGGAACCCGCGCCCGGGTGGCCGTGCCGCCGGGATGCACGACCATCTCCAGCATGGCGCGAATCTCCCGCGCAGTCTGTGGCGAAAAAACCTGGATGCCCACAGGCGGCGGCTCGTCGCGGGCGACGAGGGAAAGCGGCACCAGGTCGCCATCACGGGCAAAGACCGTATAGGCATGCGCCAGTTGCAGGAGGCTCACGGAAATTCCATGCCCATAGGATATGGTTGCCTGCTCGATTGGCCGCCAGTTCTTCCAGGCGCGCAGCCGTCCCCCGGACTCGCCGGGAAAGCCCAGGGCGGAGACGGAGCCGAAGCCCAGGAGATTGAACATCTCCCACATCTCCCGGGCGGAAAGCTGCGCGGCGATCTTGGCCACGCCGACATTCGACGATTTCTGGATCACCTGCGCCACGGTGAGCGCCCCATACGAGTGGATATCGGAGATGGTGGCGTTGCCGATGGTAAGCCGCCCCGGCGCGCAATCGATGATGCTGTCGAAGCGCAATTTTCCCTTTTCGAGCGCCAGGGCCACGGTAAAGGGTTTCAGCGTGGAACCCGGCTCGTAGCTGTCGGTCACGGCGCGGTTGCGCAGGGCCGTGCCGGAAAGGCCGGAACGCTTGTTGGGATCATAGGAAGGCCAGTTGACCAAGGCGAGGATTTCCCCGGTGCCCGCATCAATCACCACGGCGCTCGCCGCCTGGGCGCGATGCTCGCGGGCCGCATCCCGCACGGCGGAAAAGGCAAGGTACTGGATGCGGGAATCCAGCGCGAGCCGGATATCCTCGCCATCCTGGGGCGGGCGCATTTCCCCGATGTCCTCAACGATCCGCCCGTGCCGGTCGCGGATGACGCTGCGATGACCAGGCTCGCCCGTGAGTTCATTCTGGAGAACAAGCTCCATGCCCGCCCGCCCATTGTGATCCACGTTGGTAGAGCCGACCACATGCGCCGCCATGTCCCCGGCCGGGTAGAAGCGGCGGAATTCCGTCTCCTGATGAATGCCCGGAAGTTGCAGTTCGGCGATTTTCCCAGCGGTCTCCGGGTCCAGTTGCCGTTGCAGATAGACGAAGTTCCCATTCGCGGCGAGCTTGCGACCAAGCGCCCGGGGTTCCATACCGAGGAGCTTGGCCAGCGCCTCGGTCTGCCGGGGTTCCAGCCGCGCGTCAGCCGGAATGGCCCAGACGGATTTGGCGAGTACGCTGCCCGCCAGGAGTTCGCCATTCCGGTCGGTGATTTTTCCGCGCGAGGCGGGCACCTTCAGGTCACGACGATAGCGGGAATCCCCCTTGGTCTGGAGGAAGTCGTTGTCGATCACCTGAAGGTAGAACGCCTTGCCAAGCAGGAGGAGGAAGAGCGCGAGAAAGGCGGCATTGACGAAGCGGGAACGCCAGGAATGCAGCGCCAGTTCCAGGAGCGGATTGTCGGCAAAGCGACGGGGCTTCGCGCCACGGCGACGGATGGCCATCACAGGCGGCCCTCCGTGCGGACGGGATTCGCTTCCGGATAGGATTGCGCCCCCGGCGGCGGCGGGTCCATCCGCAGATGTTCGCGCGCGGTTTTCTCGATGCGCGAGTGGGCCGCCCAACGGGAGAGTTCGAGCCGCGCCTGCTCGTATTCCACCTCCAGTTGCCGGGCGCGTTCCTGCTCGGTTTCCATCGCCTGATAGAGCTTTCGCGCCTCATGCTGCGCGGTAACGCTGCCCAGGGCACAGCAAATGGCAATCAGGAGGAGCGGCAGATTGAGGCGCAGCATCATGATTTCTCCGCCACCCGCAAAATGGCGCTGCGCGAGCGGGGATTGACGGCGATTTCGGCGGCAGTGGGCCTTGCCTTGCCCAGAAGGCGGAAGGCCGCGCCGGGAAGTTCGTCCGCGCGCAGGGGCAGGCGCTTGGAATGCGGGTCAGGAGCAGCGCGCTCGCGTAAAAAACGCTTTACGATCCGGTCTTCCAGGGAATGGAAGGCGATCACGGCGAGCCTGCCGCCGGGATTCAGCAGGGTTTCGGCCTGCGGCAGGGCGAGCGCGAGTTCTTCAAGTTCCCGATTGATGTGAATCCGTACAGCCTGAAAACTGCGTGTCGCCGGGTCCTGTCCGGGTTCGCGTGTCCGGACGGTCGCGCGCACGAGCGATGCGAAATCCCCTGTCGTGACAATGGGCCGCTCGGCCCGAGCAGCCACAATCTTCTTTGCAATCTGGAAAGCAAACCGTTCGTCGCCATAATCTCTGATTACCTCTGTAATTTCCCGGACATCGGCGCGCATGAGCCATTCCGAGGCGCCTTCCCCGCAGGACGGGTCCATACGCATGTCAAGCGGCGCGTCGTGCCGGAAGCTGAAGCCCCGCGCGCCATTGTCGATTTGCGGGCTGGAGAGGCCCAGGTCGAAAAGAATACCGTCGAATTGCCGCAATCCCGCTGCCGCCGCGCCTTCCGCGAGTTCGGAAAACGGACGGTGCAACAGTGTGAAGCGGCCATCTTCCTTCGCCAGTTGCGCGCCTGCGGCAATGGCGTCGGGATCCCGGTCAAAGGCGAGGAGCCTGCCCGCCGGCCCCAGGCGCGTGAGGATCGCCCGGCTGTGTCCGCCGCGCCCGAAGGTCGCGTCGAGATAGACGCCTTCCGGCTTGATGGCGAGCGCCTCAATGGCTTCGACCAGCAGCACGGGAAGATGAAAGTCTTTGGAATCCATGGGCGCGTTCACAGGGAAATATCCTCAAAGCCCGGCGGCGGCGCATTGTTTTGCGAGGAGTCCCAGGCCTCGGAGGCAAGCGCGTTCACGCGTTGCCAGCCAGCCTCGCTCCAAATCTCGAAATACGAACCCATGCCGACCACCCAGATCGTCTTTTCCAGTTGCGCGTGCCCGCGCAGGCCCGGCGGCAGCAGGAGCCGCCCGGAGGCATCCAGCGTATCGGTGCGGGCATTCCCCACGAGCACACGCTTGAGGTTTTGCGAACGGGGATCGAAGCTGGGCGCTTTCAGGATTTTCTCGCGGATGGGTTCCCAGGCCGGAACCGGGTAGAGCAACAGGCAGTGATCCGGGTGCGCCGTGAGCACCAGTGCCTCCCCCTGCGCGGCAAGCGCCTCCCGATGCCGCGTCGGGATGGCAAACCTTCCCTTGGCATCAAGATTCACCGCATCGGAGCCTTCAAACCCATCGAACATGGTACGTCCAAAATTCCCACTCTCTGCTACATTTCGCCACTTTAGAACACAATGCAGCCCAATGCAAGGGAAACGAACTGTTTTTTTAGTGAAGACAAAGACTTAGCGCGACTTTCGCACGTGACGTCTCCAAAAATTCCGCTGGAAAATCTTTTAAAATCAAGGGATAAAAACGAAAATCGAAAGTAACTTGTGAGGTTCCGGATCGGAGACAGGGGAGGGAAAAGCGAGCGGTTTTGTCCGGGGAGCAGCCTGCGGCTGGTGAATTCGCCAAAATTCTCGTCACAAGCGAGGGCCGCAGGCCCGCACAACAATCCATACTCCTGAATCCCGAAAGTGTTTTCTGGCGGACGCTTCCGCGCTATGATCCTGCCCATCCATTCAACCCGCACACCTGCCGATCATGAACCCTGCCCGCCATCTCATCCTGGCCGCCTTGGCGCTCGCCTTGCTTGGCGCTTGCAACAGCAGCCGCAAGCCAGTCATCGAAAAGAGCATCCTGCCGCCAGAGGAATTCAAAGTGCATCCAGACTTGCTGGACAAACCCGCGCCGCCGGAACAAGCGCCTTCCCGCGCTACAGGGGAATAATGGCGCTGTCGTCTGCGAAGGGGAAGGCCATGAAGCAACAAACATTCGCAACGGTGAAGGGATTTGAGAAGCACAGCCGGAAGACGCGCAAGGAAGTATTCTGGCGCGCATGGAAAGGCTGGCGCTGTGGTCGGGGTTCTGCGCGCTGATCGAGCCGTACTACTTGGCGGACGAAGCCTGCGAAGAGGCGCTGTACGATATTGCTGTTTTCCGGGATTTCTGCCGGATCGACCTGGGGCATGATCGGGTGCCGGACGCGACGACCTTGCTCAAATTCCGTCATCTGCTCGAAGCGCACGATCTGGGCGCGGCGCTGTTTGCCAGGGTCAGTGCGTTGTTGCAGGCGCGGCCCCCGTGACACTTCATTGATCTTGTCCTCTGCCAGGGTCTGTCTGGCAGGGTACTCAACTGTAGCGCGACTTGTTGTTCAGTGTGCCCAGGATGCGGTTCATCATCAGGATCATTTCGTAGTCATACCAGACGCCCACCACGCTGCCGCACTTCGCGCATTGCACGAAATTGACGGGGCGATCCGCTCCTGACACAGCAACCTTGATTACCTCAAACTGGGTGTGATCGCATTTGGGACACTTTGATGCGCTCATTTTGCATTCCTCGTGATTCGTGACGATAAAACGGATGAAACATATTCGGATGATACGTTCAAAGGCGAGCGGCGCAAAATGAATTCTGGTATTTTGTTTGCTTCTTCCGCGGCAAATGGTTTGGGAAACGACAAATGGACTTCGCAGGGGCGACTGCGTCGTCCTGCATCTCATGCGCAAATCCCTTGGCGTTCCGGGAAACCTTCGTTCCCGTCCAGGGAAAAGGGATGCGTTGGCGCGGGAATCCCGCGCTCTTTCCGGATTTACAAAGCATCACAATCGGAAAAAGCGCCGCAACGCGGGCAGGACTATACTGGTCGGGACATGCACACGGAGATTGGCCATCATGAAAAAAATCTGGTTTTTCCTTCCGCTTTTCCTGACGGGGTGCCTGCATCCGTCGCCCTATGACGATTACCGGGACAACCGGATTCCGCGCTGGGAACATCCCGTACCCGAACAAACCTGGGGCAGTTACGAAAGAGAGCGCGACCGGCGGGACCGGGAACGGCGGGAACGCAACGCGCGTGACAGGCAACCCGATCGCGTCCAGCCGCATGAGGATGTGAGGCATGCAAACCCGCCACCCGCAAAACCCATGCGTTTTCCGCCGCCGGACAGGCGCATGGCGGCGCCTCCTCTTCCGCCGCCCGGCGCGAACCGGGAACGGGGCCGGAGGGAAAACCCGCCAGCCGGACGGGAACGCGCGGAACGCATGCGAGAAACGGCGCGGCCACCGCGGCCACAAAACCACACCCGCTCGCCATTCCGCGCTTCGGAGAACATCCGTGCCAGATCGCCCGCCGCAAAATCCCCGCCCCCGCCCGCCCGGCGCGTGGAAAACCGGAAAGACGACAAGGCCAGCGAAAAACGCTTGCGCAACCCGGAAAACCGGGACAAGCGGAAATGAGTCCTGCGGACGGCAAATCCTGCGGACGGCATTCCAGATTCGCGGCTTGCGGATTCCTGCCTTGCTTGCGGGATTGCCGCGCGCCGCTTCTACATTGCCGTCCGCCAACCTTCCAGCATCTTCTGCAAGCGTTTCACCGAGACCGGCATTGGCGTCTTCAGTTCCTGGGCGAAGAGACCCACGCGCAATTCTTCCAGGAGCCAGCGGAACTGTTCTTGCTCCGGGTCGCTCCGGTTTTGGCGGGCGCGTTGGCTGGCTTGTCGCTCGTATTGCGTCCACAGGGGCGCGTAGTCGGCCAGCAGGCGGGCGTCGCGGGCGGGGTCGGTCTTGAGTTTGTCGAGCCGCATCCGGGCCGCTTTCAGGTAGCGGGGAAAATGTTGTAAACGTGTAAAAGGCGTGTCGGCCAGGAAGCGTTTGCCCATCAGCCGTTTTACCTGCGCGTCGATGTCGCTCGCCGTTGCGCCGTGGGCCTTGGGGCAGGCGGCGAGTTTTTTCAGGAGCGCCTGCCATTCCTCCAGGATGTCGCCGGTCAGGCGCAGGGTTTCCTGCAACAACAATCCCAGACGTGACCGGGCTTCCGCGCAGCGGGCGCGGAATGCGTCGGCATCGGCGGGCCAGGGGTCGACAAGGCAGGCGCGCGCGCAGGCAAGCTCAATGACCTGGCTTTTCAGTTCGTCGGCGCTGCCCAGGCTCATGTAGTGCAAGGCCATGCGGGCCAGATCCGGCGAATTTTTCCCGAAGGCGCGGATTTGCTCGGGAAATTGCAGCATGAAGAGCCGCAAAAGGCCACGGCGATGGACGCGGCGGGCTTCCTCCGGGTCGTCGAAAACCGTGAGGCGCACCGACTTGCCATCCGCGTCGTCGCAGAAGGCCGGGTAGCCGAACACGCTTGCCCCGCCCTCCCCATCCAGGGGGATTTCCATCCATTCCGGCAGGGGGCCGCAGTTCCAGTCCGTAAGCCTTGCGGTCTCCGGCGGCGTTTCGCGCAGGTCGGCGAAGGTCCGGCGCGCTTCCTGGCCCCAGTCGGCCTTGAGTTGGGCGAGCTTGCGCCCCATGTCCAGTTGCCGACCCTGTTCATCCACGAGCCGGATGTTCATGAAAAAATGCTCGGGCAGGCTGTCCATGCGGAAAGAATCCGGCGTCACCGCCCAGCCGCGTGCGTTCAGGCCGGTCTCGGTCAGGATGAAATCAATGAGCGGCGGCAGGATGCCCATGTTCATGCGCTTTTCATCCTGGCCGATCGCGGCGATGAAGCGCGCCGCGAACTCCGGCACCGGCACGAGCCGGGCGCGAATCTTCTGCGGCAGGGTCTTGATGAGCGCCACGAGTTTTTCCTTCAGCAAGCCCGGCACCAGCCATTCCAGCCTTGGCGCGGCAAGCGGATTCAGACGCGCGAGGGATACGGTGAGCGTGACGCCATCCCTGGGGCTGCCCGGCTCGAAGTGGTAGGAAAGCGGATACTCCACGCCCGCAAGGGTGAGATGGTGCGGAAAGGCTTCCGTGGTGATGCCCGCCGCCGAATGGCGCATCAGGTCTTCGCGTTGCAGGAAGAGAAGGCGGGGATTTTCCCGCGTTGCCTCCTTGTGCCAATGCTCGAAAGTGATGCCGTTGTGGATGCCTTCGGGAATCAGGCGCTCGTAGAAGGCATAGATCAGCTCGTCGTCGACCAGCACGTCCTGGCGGCGCTGCTTGTGTTCAAGCGCCTCGATCTCCCGGATCAGCTTCTGGTTGTGCTGCCAGAACGGCCAGCGGCGGGCGTGGCTTTCTTCCACCTCGCCGCCCACCAGCGCTTGGCGAATGAAAATCTCGCGGCTTTCGGCGGGAAAGAGCGGGCCGTAGTGGATGCGCCGCTTCGGGTTGATGACGATTCCGTGCAAGGTGACGCGCTCCCAGGCCGCGACCTGCATGCTCTTCTTTTCCCAGTGCGGATCGAAGTAGCTGCGACGGATGAGATGCGCGCCGACTTCCTCCACCCATTCCGGCTCGATCTTCGCCACGCAGCGACCGTAAAGACGGGAGGTTTCGGTGATCTCCGCCGCAAGAATCCACTTCCCCGCCCGTTTCTGGAGCGGCGAGGCGGGATGCACGAAGAAGCGGATGCCGCGCGCGCCCAGATAATGCCCGGCCTCGTCCGCAAGAAAGCCCAGATTGCCGAGCAGACCGGCCAGCAGGGCTTTGTGGATGGCCGCGTACTCGCCGGGCAACTCGTTTTCCCGCCAGCCCATCTCCGCAACGAGCGCGTGCAACTGGCCGTGCGTCTCCCGCCATTCGCGCAGGCGCAGGAAGGAAAGAAAATGGGCGTGGCACTGCGCGACCAGCTTGCGACTGGATTTCTTGTGCTCCAGTTCATGCGCATACCAGGCCCAGAGTCTGAGCCAGCCCAGGAATTCCGATTTTTCCTCTTTGCCCGCGGGAAAGAGGATGCGCCGGTGCGCTTCGTCCGCCGCCTGCTGTTTGTCCTGCGGGCGCTCGCGCGGGTCCTGCGTCGAGAGCGCGGCGGCGATGATGAGGATTTCCGCGAGGCAGCCGTATTGCCGGGCCGCCACGATCATGCGGGCGATGCGCGGGTCAAGCGGCAGGCGGGCGAGGATGCGCCCCGTCTCGGTCAGGCGCCGTTCCTCATCCAGCGCGCCCAGTTCCACGAGCAGTTGGTAGCCGTCGCGGATCGCCTTTTCCGGCGGCGCTTCCAGGAAGGGAAAGCGTTCCACGTCGGCCAGCCCCAGGGATTTCATGCGCAGGATGACGCCCGCGAGGGAAGAGCGCAGGATTTCCGGGTCGGTATAGGGCGGACGGGCATTGAAATCCGCTTCGTCGTAGAGCCGGACGCACACGCCCGCCGCCACCCGTCCGCAACGTCCTGCCCGTTGCCGGGCCGCCGCCTGGCTGATCCTTTCCACCCGCAACTGTTCGACCTTCTGGCGAAAGGAATAGCGTTTTACCCGCGCCAGCCCCGCATCCACCACGTAACGGATGCCCGGCACGGTGAGCGAGGTTTCCGCCACATTGGTGGAAAGCACGATGCGCCGCGTCCCGGAAGGCTTGAAGATGCGATCCTGCTCGACGGCGGAAAGGCGGGAGAAGAGCGGCAGGATTTCCGTGTGCGGCGGATGGTGTTTGCGCAGGGTCTCCGCCGCCTCGCGGATTTCCCGCTCGCCGGGCAGGAAGACGAGCACATCCCCCGATCCCAGGCGGGCAAGCTCGTTGCAGGCGTCGACGATGGCATCGTAGAGATCGCGCTCGTCGCCGGGAATATTGGCCCCTTCGTCGGCTTTTTCGGCGGCCCCTGCGGCGGCATTCCCGGTCTGGATGGGACGGTAGCGCACTTCCACCGGATAAAGCCGCCCGGAAACCTCGACAACCGGCGCATTGTCGAAATGCCGGGAAAAGCGTTCGGCGTCGATGGTGGCGGAGGTAATCACCACTTTCAGATCGGGACGGCGCGGCAGGATTTCCTTGAGGTAGCCGAGCAGGAAATCAATGTTGAGGCTGCGCTCGTGCGCCTCGTCGATGATGATTGTATCGTAGGCGGAGAGGGAGGGATCGGTCTGGGTTTCCGCGAGCAGGATGCCGTCGGTCATCAGTTTGATCCAGGATTCCGGCGAAGTCCGATCCTGAAAGCGGATTTTCACGCCAACGCCCGCGCCCACCTGCGTCTCCAGTTCCTGCGCCAGCCGCGCGGCCACCGAACGCGCCGCCAGCCGCCGAGGCTGCGTGTGCCCGATGCAGCCCGCCGCGCCGCGCGCGAGTTCGAGGCAAATCTTGGGCAACTGCGTGGTCTTGCCGGAGCCGGTCTCGCCGCAGACGATGACCACCTGATGCGCCTGGATCGCGGCGGCGATTTCGGCGCGTTTTTCATGCACCGGCAGATCCCCGGCGAACGCGGGCCGGGGCAGGCGAGCCCGCCTTGCCGAAAAGTCGGCGCGGGATTTTTCCAAGAGCGTGGCATACTCCGCCGCTGCCCCTTGCCGCGCCTTCCCCGACCGGATTTTCCGCGCCAGGGCGACAAGCCGCCGCCGGTCACGGCTCAGGCAATCATCAAAAGTGGGCAGCGGCTCGAACGTCATGGTTCCTGCAGATGGCGAGATTGCGGATGGCGACGCCGCGAACGGCAATCTTGCGGGTGGCGAATCCTCCATTTCCCATCTCCCCGAAACGCCGCCTGCCATCCGGAAGACCGGGATTGTACCCGGATTGGCCTCGCTGTTCCCGCAAGGGCAAGATCGTCAGTGCGAGAAGCGTAGCAACATGGCAATCCATTCGTTCCTTTGCTGACGCCATGCCTGCGCCTGCGTTTCCAGGAACGGGAAACGCATAAGGATTTCCCCCGCCTCCCCGCCCTTCACGCATGCAGCGCGGGATAATCCGTGTAGCCTGCCGCGCCGCCGCTGTAGAAGAGTTCGGGGCGCGCTTCGTTCCAGGGAGCGTCCTCGCGCAGGCGCTCGACCAGATCTGGATTGGCGATGAAGGGCACGCCGAAGGCGATGGCGTCGGCCTCGCCCGCATCCAGGATTCTGCTGGCGGATTCCTTCGTCAGGCCCTGGTTGGCGATGAAGACGCCGCCGAAAGCCTTTTTGAGCGTCGGCCCCAACAGCCCGTCACCCTGGGCTTCGCGGGCGAAGAGGAAGGCGATCCCGCGTTCGCCCAAGGCTCGGGCGACGTAGCCGAAGGTGGCCGCCCGGTCGCTGTCGCCCATGCTGTGGCTGTCGGCGCGTGGGGAGAGGTGCATGCCGACCCGGCCCGCGCCCCAGATTTCGATGGCCGCGTCCGTGACTTCCAGAAGCAGGCGGGCACGGTTTGCCAGCGGGCCGCCATAGGCATCGGTGCGTTTGTTGGTGCTGTCCTCAAGGAACTGGTCGATGAGATAGCCGTTGGCGCCGTGGATTTCCACGCCATCGAAACCCGCCGCTTTGGCATTGGCTGCGCCCTGCCGGTAAGCGGCCACGATGCCGGGGATTTCCGCCGTTTCCAGGGCGCGCGGCGTCACATAGGGCTTCAGGGGGCGGATGAGGTTCACATGACCTTCCGGGGCGATGGCGCTGGGCGCGACGGGCAAGGCGCCATCCAGATAGACCGGGTCGGAGATGCGGCCCACATGCCAGAGCTGCGCGAAGATGCGTCCGCCCGCCGCATGCACCGCGCTGGTGATCCGCCGCCAACCCTCCACCTGTTCCGCATTCCAGATGCCCGGCGTATCCGGGTAGCCAACGCCCTGCGGCGTGACGACCACACCCTCGGACAAGATCAGCCCGGCGCTGGCGCGCTGCGCGTAGTATTCCGCCATCAAATCATTCGGCGTCCGCCCGGCGCTGGCGCGGCAACGGGTCAGCGGGGCCATGACGATACGGTTGGGCAGGACGAAATCGCCCAGAGGCAAGGGATCAAACAGTGTTGGCATGAAAACTCCTCGAATTCAAATGGTGAATCAATGGGAAATGCAAGGGGGAGAAAGTGTAGAGGGGATTTCGGCATTCGGCAATGTGGACAGCAATGGACAGCAAGGATTTCCCGCAATGCCCATTTCACGAAATACGGCCTGCGCCATTTCCGTTTTTGCCATGCGTAATTCTTGCCGCATCCAAGGTTTTTCTGTTTTATTCCATTGTTTCATTCATTCTTGTTCTATGGAATTTTTATTTTTCCCATGGACGAAAACAAACATGAACCTGTATGGCAGACAACAGGATCGCCGTGCTCGCATATATCCTGTTGCACGGCGTCGATTGCCGGGAATGCCACGATTCATCGGCAATTCACTATGCGATTCACGATTTTTGCCCATTTCCATTTCATCCATTCAGAGTTGGAATAACTCTTGCTGAAAGCCTCGCACTGCCATGTCGCAGGAATTCAACAGCCCCATTGTCATTCACGAAGGAGATTCAACTTGAACACGCTCCCCCCAAGAAACCGGAACCGGCAAGCCGGTCGCCGCTTTTCCCTGCCTGCGCGTTCCCTTGTGGCGCTGGCCGTCGCAACGATCAGCGCCGGAGGATTCGCCCAGACAGCGGAAAAGACCGTTACCGAGTTGCAGGATGAAATCCGGCGGGCGAACGATGCCGCCAAACGGGCGAACGACGAAGTCTTGCGCCTGAAACAGGAACTCGAACAGTACCGGGGCGCGGCCGCGCCCACGCCTGCGACGTCTGGAACGCCGAGCGCAGCGCCCACCACGACGGCAGAAGCGGAAGCCCCCGCCGAGCCGCAAGAATTGGGTTCGGTGGTGGTGCGCAGCCGTCGCGCGCTGGAACGGCTGCATGACGTTCCGATCTCGATTTCGGTCATCAGCGGCAACGACCTCCAGCGCGAAGGCGCGACGGATTTCGAGGCCATCACCAAGCGCCTGGGCAACATCCAGTTCAACCAGAACAATACGCGCGGTTCGTCGCTTTCCATTCGCGGGGTCGGGCGGCGTGGCTTTACCGAAACGCAGGATCCCAGCGTCGGATTGATTGTCGATGGCGTCAGCTACGGCTTGACGCAGCTTGGCAACTTCGATTTCTACGATGTCCAATCGGTCGAGGTCGCGCGTGGGCCGCAGGGCACCTTGCTCGGCAAGGGGGCGAGCGCCGGGGCAGTGACCATCACCAGTCGGCAGCCTTCCTTCACGCCCAGCGCCAATTACGAAATCACCTATGGCGAACGCGAGACCGTCGTCCTGCAAGGCGGGATCGGCGGCCCGATCATCGACGGTCTTCTGGCCTGGCGCGGCGCGTTCATCGTCAACAAGCAACGCGGCTTCTACGTGAATGACTACAACGAAAAGAGCAACGACACCATGTACAATCGGGATCGTGTGAGCGCCCGTTCTTCCTTCCTCCTCACGCCGTCGGAGAATTTCAGCGCCAAGCTCAGTTTCGATATCCAGCCCCGCGCCACCCAACTACAAAACGGGCTTACCGAGTATGTCGAACAGCCGTACCGTTTCGCCAACAACTCGCTCACCGATCCTAACGGCACGACCGCCAAGTCGAAACTCGTCGGCTTCACCAATGCCCAGGGCGAGTTCACCAACGGCCGCGCCTGGTTCCAGGGACGGAGTTTTTCCGGGAATCGTCCCTACAGCTATTACGATGATTACCGCTATGGCCCCTCGTCGCGCGGCAAGGTTTTCTTCAACCAAGTGCAGGGGCAGGTCACCAAGAACAACGGCGCGGTTCTGGAACTCAACTGGTACAACGGCCCCTATACCCTGACTTCGCTTTCTTCCTTCCGAGATTACAGCTTTGATGCGCGCAATGACGAAGGCACGCCGTTCGATATCAGCAAGAACGGCGGTGGCGGCGTTTTCTACAAGCAATGGAGCCAGGAATTCCGTCTGGCGGCCAAGCCGGGGCCGAAGCTGGATTGGCAGGCCGGTCTCTTCCACCTGCGCACGCGGGATTCCGTCGAAAGCAAGTCTGGCTGGGGCGCTGATGCCGGGGCGTGGTTTGCGACGAATGCCCAGTACAACACCCTGGATCGCAATGCGGGTGACAACCGCGGCTCCGGACTCGCGCTCCTGAAGGATTCCCTGCAAGACACGCTGAAATGGGGTGAACAGGCCATCAAGACCGACAGCACGGCCATTTTCGGGCAGGCGAACTTCCGCCCGGCAGAAGCCTGGACGATTACCGCAGGCTTGCGCGTGACCCGTGAAGACCGCTCGACCACCAACAATGCCCGACTCATGGCCTACGGCGAGGGCGCGGCCCTGAACCCGGTCGCCTCGCGCGACGTTCCGCTGGGCGGCTTTGCGTCGACTTCCACTGGCGAATTGAGCGCGGGCAATTCCGCCGCCCAGCTTGCGCTCGCGGACTCCATCGCCTATCGCTACTACAACGCGGCAATCGATCCCGCCAATCCGGGCGCGGCCTATGGAACCCTCACGAGTGCGCAAAAGGCCCAGGTCGCCGCCGCCAAGGCCATCCGCACGGCCCAGATCGGCGCATTGATCCACAACGTGCGCAGCAACTACAGGGACACGCTCTACACGGGTCTGCTCACGCCCAGCTACAAATTCAACGAAAACGTCACCGCCTACGCAAGCTGGCAATATGGCGAGAAATCGGGTTCCGCGCTCAACATCAACGGCCTGCCGACCCAGGTGAAACCCGAGAAAACCAACGCCTATGAAATCGGCTTCAAATCCTTCCTCCTGAACCGGAACCTGACACTGAATGCCGACGTGTTCCTGATGGACATCAAGGATTACCAGCAAACCGTCGTGGCTGTCGATGATTTTGAGACGGAAACCAACATCGCCAACGGCATTGCCAATCCGCTGGTCTATGCCAGCGTCCAGGGGAATGTGCCCAAGGTGCAAATCAAGGGCGTGGAAATCGATGCCGAATACAACGGGATTCCCTACACCAGTGTTCGTTTTTCCGCCGCCTATAACGACGCGCGCTACAAGGAATTCCCGAACGCCGGGAAGCCCTCGGAACTTGCCTACCTGCCGGAAAAATTCATCGACCGCAGCGGCGAGCGTCTGGGCGAAGCACCGTTGTGGACGTTCACCGTTGGTGCGGAATACAGGCGTCCCTTGTGGGGCAAGGTTTTCCACGCCAGTTTCACGACGGCCTACACGAGCAAGTACAACACCGACGAGCTGATTTCCGCCTATTCCTGGAAACCGTCTTCCAGCACCACCGACTTTGCCGTCGGTCTTGGCACGGTCAATGGTCTATATGATGTAACGCTCATCGCCAAGAACGTCTTTGACGACCGTACCCACGAACGTGGCTGGGCAAGCTACACGCCCTACCCCTACCCGCGCTGGATCGGCATTACATTCAGCGGGAGAATCTGAGACGGGGGGTACTGCGGGCAACGGGGCAACGATGCCTTCCCCCCGGCAAGCGGGGAAGGCAAGCCCTGCATTGGGCAAGCTCGCAAGACGCTTGCAGTTGGGCGGTGACGGCGCGGCAGGAATCCAGGTTGATGCCGGTGAGAAAATCATCGCCGTTCGCGCCGGGCGCAGCGCCATCCTTGATTACGCTCGGTGTTGGCTCTTATGTGATCCTATTCCCCGACGCAGCTGGCCATTGTTCCGGGCGATGGATATTTTGGGATCATTTCCGCACAAATTTGGACTCTCCGGGAGGGAAAGCGGAAAGAGCGGAGCGATTCCGCTCACGTCCCGGCGCAGATGATTTTTTGCTATCCTCCCATCCGGCGCTCTGGAGAGCGAAGAAGGGAAAATCATGGAACGCAACATCGTGCTCGTGGGGCTGCCCTCCTGCGGAAAAACGACGCTCGGCAAGCAGGCGGCGGACCTTTTGGGAATAGATTTCGTCGATACGGATGCAATGACATCTGCGAGCTTGAACGCGGAAGGGTTTTCTTGGCTGCATATTTTCAGCGCCAGAGGACAGGACGCCTTTCTCCAGGCGCAGCACAAAGTCATCGAAAGCCTGCGCTTGCTCCAAAGGCCGACGATCATTGCGACTGGCGCGGAGGCCCCCTTGTCACCGGAAAACATTCCGCTCTTGCACGAAGCCGGGATCATCATCCACATCCATCGTGATTTCGACATCATCATGGCGCATCTGCGCGACAAGCACGCCAGGGAAGAAGGCTTGCAACTTGTCAACGTGGATACGGGGCAAAGGATGATTCTTCACGAAAGCGGCATGGAAAATTATCGCGCCTGTCTTCCCCGGTATGACAGCATCTCCGATCTCAGCATTGAGAATCATGGCGAGGTTTCCGAGGGCGTGGCGACATTGGTCAAGGTAATCCGGGCATGCAACGCCAATCCGCGCTAGTAGTCAGTCAATCTGAATTGAAGCAATAGATGGCATGGAAAGAGCTTGTGGAGGAGAGATTGCCTTCAGAGGAGACGGACATGCCAGCGATCAAATACCGAGTGAGTCTGACGGAAGAAGAGAAGGAAATGCTGGAATCGTTGCTGCGCAAGGGGAAAAGCGCGGCGCGCAAGCAGACGCGAGCGCGGATTCTGTTGAAAGCGGCGGCGGGGAGCCAGGATGCGGAAAT
>JAISLJ010000141.1 GCA_031290955.1 Zoogloeaceae bacterium
TTGTTCATACTCTTTGTCTCAATCTTTGTTTCTCTCGCCTCAATTTGACCGTTTGTTCAGTGTTTCCTTAAGGAAACGCTGAAAAAGTCCCAGACCAGCAGTTTATATCATTGATTTTATTAGATTTGTTTTTCGGAAAAGGGACTTGTTCAGACCTTCCTCAACAGGTTGCCCAAAAACTCTACAAATTCATATCATACGGCATAATGCCGAACGCAACATATTGTTTTATAAAGAATTTCTTGAATGCCACATGAAAGTTCCATGGCAAATGAGTAGCTTTCAGGGTTTTTGGGCGGCCTGTTAATGGACAGATCTTGCGGGCAAGTTTCAAAGAGAGCGGCGTCGGGTCGTTCTCCGAGAGGACGCGCGCGAGGATGGGGCGCGAGACGGCAAGCCGCCGCGCCACGCCCGCCTTGCCTGCTGGGTCCAGCGCCACCGCCACCGTAAGACGGCTTCCTCCAGTTCCCAGGGCGCGGTCTCCTTTTTCCGGGGCGCCGTTCGTTTCCGCACGCTCTCCAGCAGAGGACACATGGCTTCAAATTGTTCTCGACTCACGTCGCTTGGGTAATGTTTCCAATCTGAATATCATAAAATCATTCAGGGAAACTTTGAACAGGTTCTGATTCCGGATATCTGTCCCCCTGCTACAATGCTTGGCGTTCCACAACCAATCCTGCCCACGGTCATGAGTCCTTCTTCCTCCGCCCTTGCCTGGGATGACGAATTTCTTGCGCGTCACCTTGGCCCCGATGTCCTTGAAACCACTGCCATGCTGCGCGCCATTGGCGTGGAAAGCCTGGAAGACCTGGTGGTGCAGACGATTCCCGCCACCATCCGTCTTGATTCCGAACCAAAGCTGCCCGCCGCCCGTGCGGAGCATGAGGCGCTTGCGGCGTTGCGGACGCTCGCCAGCCGGAATCTCCGCAGGAAAAACCTGATCGGGCAGGGTTTCCACGATACCATCATTCCGAGCGTCATTCTGCGCAATGTGCTGGAAAATCCCGGATGGTATACAGCCTACACGCCCTATCAGGCAGAAATCGCGCAGGGGCGGCTGGAGGCGATGCTTACCTTCCAGGAGATGACGATCGAACTGACCGGCATGGAGGTCGCCAATGCCTCCCTGCTGGACGAGGCTTCCGCCGCCGCCGAAGCCATGAGCATGGCGCGGCGCGTGAGCAAGTCGCCTTCCAGGCGCTTCCTCGTTGATCCCGGCGTCTTTCCCCGGACGCTTGCGGTGCTGCAAACCCGCGCGGCGGGCCTGGGATTCGAGCTGGTTTGCGGGCGTCCAGAGGCACAATCCGGGGAATTCTTTGGCGCGCTCCTCCAATACCCGGACGCCTTGGGCGAGACCAGGGCGCTTGACGCAAGTATTGCCGCGCTCAAGGAACAAGGCGCGGTCGTGGCCGTGGCGACCGACCCGCTGGCGCTCGTGCTCCTGAAACCGCCGGGCGCGATGGGCGCGGACATCGTATTCGGCTCCAGCCAGCGTTTTGGCACACCGCCGGGCTTCGGCGGCCCGCATGCCGCCTTCTTCGCGGGCCGGGCCGCGCACATGCGCGCCATGCCCGGACGCATCATCGGCGTTTCCCGCGACGCAAATGGCAAGCGGGCGCTGCGTATGGCGCTGCAAACGCGGGAGCAGCACATTCGCCGCGAGAAGGCCAATTCCAATATCTGCACGGCACAGGCGCTTCTGGCGAACATGGCCGCTTTTTATGCCGTCTATCATGGGCCTGCGGGCCTCCGGCGGATTGCCGCCCGCATCCACCGGTTGGCGGCGATTCTCGCCGAAGGCTTGCGGGAGAAGGGTATCGTCCAATTGAACCAGCATTATTTCGACACCTTGCGCTTCAATCTGGGCGAGCGGACGGCGGATGTCCTGCGGGCGGCGGATCAGGCGGGCTACAACCTGCACTCGTGGGCAACGGGGGAAATCGGCGTCGCGGTGAATGAAAAGACCACGCCGGAAGATGTTGCCGCCCTGCTGGCGATTCTCTCCGGCGAAGTCACAATGGAGAAAATCAAGGAAAAAACCGGGGAAGATCCGGCAGGCAAAATCGCGGCGCTGGACGCAAGCATTGCTGTCCATGACCCTGCCTTGCCCGCATCCCTGCTGCGCCGGGATGAATTCCTCACGCATCCCGTGTTCCACCGCTACCACACCGAACACGCCATGCTCCGCTACCTGAAGAAGCTGCAAAACCGCGATCTCGCGCTGGATCACGCGATGATCCCTTTGGGTTCGTGCACCATGAAACTGAACGCGACCAGCGCCATGCTTCCCGTCACCTGGCCGGAATTCGCGGACCTGCACCCGCTCGCGCCCCCGGAACAGGCGGCAGGTCTCCTCGCAATGATCGGGGAACTTTCCGGCTGGCTGGCAAGCATCACCGGCTTTGATGCCGTGTTCATGGAACCGAATTCCGGCGCGCAGGGGGAATATGCCGGACTGGTGGCGATTCGTCGTTACCACGAGCGGCGAGGAGAAGGCGGGCGTGATGTCTGCCTCATCCCCGCCTCCGCCCACGGCACCAACCCGGCTTCCGCGCGTCTGGCGGGTTTTACCGTGGTCAACGTCGCCTGCGACGGGCAAGGCAACGTTGATCTTGCCGACCTCGCGGCCAAGGCGAAAACGCATGCCGCCCGGCTGGCTTGCCTGATGCTCACCTATCCTTCCACGCACGGTGTGTTCGAGGAAGCGGTGCGGGAAATTTGCGACCTCATCCACGCCCAAGGCGGGCAGGTGTACATGGACGGGGCCAACCTGAACGCCCAAGTGGGCCTCACCGCGCCCGGATCAATCGGCGCGGACGTTTCGCACATCAACCTGCACAAGACCTTTGCCATGCCCCACGGCGGCGGCGGGCCGGGAATGGGGCCGATCGGCCTGAAGGCGCATCTGGCGGAAGCCCTGCGGGAGACGCCGTGGGACGCGCCGCTTTCCTTCCACGTGTGCGCGGCCCCGTTTGGCTCCGCCTCCCTCCTGCCCATTGCCTGGATGTACATTGCCATGCTGGGCGGCCGGGGCCTCGCGGCGGCGACCCGCACCGCCATCCTCAATGCCAACTACATCGCCAGCCGCCTGCACACGCACTATCCGGTGCTCTATACCGGCGCGCGCGGACGGGTGGCGCACGAGTGCATCCTGGATATTCGCCCGGTCAAGGCCGCGACCGGCATCACCGAGACCGACATCGCCAAGCGCCTCATGGATTATGGCTTTCACGCGCCGACGGTGAGTTTTCCCGTGCCCGGCGCGCTCATGGTGGAGCCGACGGAATCCGAGAACAAGGCGGAACTGGATCGCTTCATCGCCGCCCTGATCGCCATCCGCGAGGAGATTCGCAAGGTTGAGCGCGGCATCTGGCCCGCCGACGACAACCCCCTGAAAAACGCCCCCCACCCGCAGGAAACCCTGACGGCAGCGGAATGGCGGCATCCCTACAGCCGCGCGGAGGCGGTCTTTCCCCTGCCCTGGGTGGCGGAAAACAAGTTCTGGCCCCACGTCGCCCGCATCGACGACGTGTATGGCGACCGAAACCTGCTCTGCCGCTGGCCGCAGGCGGATTTTGAACAGAGCGACCCGGGCTTTTCCGAAGGGGCGTGATGCCTTCGGCCTGCTCCAACCATTGAGGAAGGGAAGAGTTGTTCAACGTGTCGCATCCCGGATGATTCGATCCAATTTCACGCTGGCCGCTGTTTTTTGCGCGTGAGGTGTTGAGGGAAGTGGTAGATTCGCTAAAGACAAGGAAAGGAGAGGAAGATGGAACTTCGTTTGCATAAGAACGCCCGGACAACGCCTGCGATACGCGCGGAGATTGCCGCGAGCACGGAAGGGGTGAGCGCCCTGGCGCGACGCTATGGCGTCGGGCGCGTCACGGTGCGGAAATGGAAGCATCGCACGGACCCGATGGATCGCTCGCACACGGCGCATCTGCAAACGACGATGAACAGCGGTCAGGAATGCGACAACGTTGGTGAGCTTGG
>JAISLJ010000142.1 GCA_031290955.1 Zoogloeaceae bacterium
CCTCTTCCTGCACGAGCGTCCGCTTCATCTCAACCCTCCTTGGAATTCCCAGGGAGATACTATGACGACCGGACAACTATCGCGCTACAAAGGTGGACAGATAGGAAGCTCGCTACACTGATTCCGGCAGACTCTTGCTCATGGCAGCCGTCGCGGGTAGAATGCCGCCTTTCGTCAGCCGACGAAGCCAAAACATCACGGGACGGGAGAACCGTCCCAGCCGGAAGGAGGTGATTCAATGCCAAGCGTTCGAGTAAAGGAAAACGAACCATTCGAGGTGGCCATCCGCCGCTTCAAGCGTGCTGTTGAAAAGACCGGGCTTTTGACCGAGCTGCGCGCCCGCGAGTTCTACGAAAAGCCTACCGCCGAAAGAAAACGCAAGGCCGCTGCTGCCGTCAAGCGTCATCACAAGCGCATTCGCAGCATGATCCTGCCGCCAAAATTGTTCTGATTTTCGCGTTTCGTTTTTGTCCGCACCAGGCCGCCTGTTCCCGATAGGCGGCTTTTTGCGCTTTTCCTGTCCTGGAAAGGAATCATGATGTCGCTCAAAAAACGCATCGCCGAAGACATGAAGACCGCCCTCAAGGCCCGGGAGACCGTGCGTCTTTCCGCCATCCGCATGTTGCACGCCGAGATCCGGAAAAGGGAAGTGGATACCCGCACCGAACTGGATGACCCGGATGTCCTCGCCATCCTGGAAAAGATGGTGAAGCAACGCAAGGAAAGCCTGAGCCATTACGAAGCCGCCAAACGCGCCGACCTGGCCGATGTGGAGCGGACGGAAATCGGCAAGCTGATGGGCATCCTGAAAGCGCAGCTTGCCAACAAGGCGGACATGGCACTGGTCTCGAAACTCGTGAAAGCGCGGCTTGGCTGATCCGCCATGATTCCCCAGTCCTTCATCCAGGACTTGCTCGCCCGGGTCGACATCGTGGAACTGGTGGATCATTACGTTCCGCTCAAGAAGGCCGGGGCCAACTACGTGGCCTGCTGCCCCTTCCACAGCGAGAAGACGCCCTCGTTCAGCGTCAATCCCGCAAAGCAGTTCTACCATTGCTTCGGCTGCGGCGCGCATGGGACGGCCATTGGCTTCCTGATGGAATACCAGGGCATCGGCTTCGTCGATGCGGTGCGGGAACTGGCGACGCAACTGGGCCTCACGGTTCCGGAAGAGCGGGGCGTGAATCCGGAAACGCGGGGAACGCTGCGCCGACTGACCGAGTGCATGGAACTTGCCGCCGCCTACTACCGGGAACAGCTTCGGCAAAATCCCCAGGCGGTCGAATACCTGAAGGCGCGGGGCCTCACCGGCAAGGTCGCGGCGCGTTTCGGGATCGGCTACGCGCCGGAGGGTCGCCAGAACCTTGCCCGCGTCTTTCCCGACTATGCGGCGCTGCCGGAACTCGCAAGCGCCGGGCTGGTCGCCGAGAACGAACAAGGCCAGCGCTACGACCGCTTTCGCGGGCGCATCATGTTTCCCATCATCAATCCCAGGGGCGAGGTGATCGCCTTTGGCGGACGCATCATCGGGCCGGGGGAACCCAAGTATCTGAATTCGCCGGAAACGCCCCTGTTCGAGAAGGGCCGCGAAGTGTTCGGCCTCCCCCAGGCCCGCCCGGCGCTGCGCGCGGAAAACTGCGCCATCGTGGTGGAAGGCTACATGGACGTGGCAGCGCTGGCCCAGCACGACGTTGGCAATGCCGTGGCGACCCTGGGCACGGCAACCACGCCCATGCACGTCCAGAAGCTCCTGCGCCAGGTCGACCGCATCGTCTACTGTTTCGATGGCGACGCCGCTGGCAGGAAGGCGGCATGGCGGGCGCTGGAAAATTCGCTGGAATCGCTGGCCGACAACAAATCCATCGGCTTTGCCTTCCTGCCCGAGCCGGAAGACCCGGATAGTTTTATCCGCAAGAGTGGTCAGGCGGAATTCCGGAGGCTGATTGCCGAGGCGATGCCGCTCTCCAGTTTTTTCCTGCGGGAACTGGGGCGGCGTTGCGATCTTGTCACTGCCGAAGGCAAGGCGCGCCTGATCCACGAGGCGAAACCCTTTCTCCTGCACATCCCCACGCCGCTCCTGCGCCTGCAACTCATCAAGCGCCTTGCTGAGGCGAGCGGCTTTTCGCAGGCCGAAGTGGAGCGGCTCTGCGGCATCAAGAGCCACATGCCGCCCGCGCCGCCCAAAGCGCCCCGGCAAGCGCCGTCACTTGCCCGGCAGCTCGCCAGGCTGATCCTCGCCCAACCCGCTCTTCTCGCGCGCATTCCGCTTGAAAACTTGCCTCCAGGGACGGAACGCGCCGTGCTGGAAGCCATCCACCAGGCGCTCCCCCGGCTCCCCGAAGCGCCCAGTTACGGGCAATTGCGCGAAGCCTTGCGCGGTCATCCGCTGGAAGCGGAACTGGAAGCCCTGGCGGGTGATCTCATCGACATGGACGAAAACTTTGCCGTCGAGACGGAATTCGAGGATATCCTGAAGAAACTGGCGCAAAATCGCCAAAAGACATCCTTCGCCGCCTTGCAAGCCAAGGCGCGACAATTCGGCGTGGCGGGTCTCAGCGAAGAAGAAAAACACGCCTACCTCCAGTCCCTGAAAGAAGGGGCCGCTGGCAGCGCGACGTGATGGAGATCGGGAAAAGAGTGCGGCTGATATCCGTGAATGGGGAACGGAACAAGCCAATACACGTCCAGGTTCGGGATTGTGAGGATGATTGGCGTTTAACAGGCCGCCCAAAAACTATACAGGAGCATATCGCACGGCATAATGCCGAACGCAACACATTGTTTTGTAAAGAATTTATGAGATGCCGTATGAAACAAACGTGACAAATGAATGGTTTTCGTGGTTTTTGGGCAGCCTGTTAATCGGTTGCGAGGGAGAAATCATTTCTGATGCTGCGACTCTCGTGCGCTTTGATCGAGATATAGCGGCAATGGGTTTGGAATGCCACAATGCGCTTTCCAATTCGTCATGGTCAAACGCATTGTGGATGCGCGTTGCTGATCTGGAATTTTTGTAAAGTGCCACGAAACAATCCAGAAAAGGGAAACGCTCCATTTCCAGAGGAGCAGCATTTCACGCCCTGCGGGCCAAAATCTCTCTTCCCGCTATTGCCTGCATGGCGCAGGAAACCTCAAACGGCGCTCAGGCCGGGAAGCGCCGCCGATCAGAAGTTCGTCGGCATCGGGACGGGCATCTGGAGGCGTCCTTGTCATTCTGGCTTTCTTGGCAGGATTTTCTGCGTTCGCGCGGTGATTTCCCCGGCTTCGCGCTGGCCCATCAGGGCTTCCACCCAGAGCGGCTCGCCGCCCCAGGGCGTAAAAATGCGCATGGAAAGGCGCACGGCCTGTTCCGCGCCTTCAATCAGGAATGGCTCGATCTGCGCCTCGATGCGGGGAAAGCAGGCGGCGGAAAAAGGGGGCGGCCAAGCCCCTGAGGGCAGAGTCGCCAGGATGGATTGCGACCAGGTATCCCACGCTTCCCCGTTTTTGGGGTCTGCCGCATTTGCCGTGAAGCGGTTTGCGAGCCCCGGCGCGGGGAAGAATCCCGGCCCGGAAAAGCCCGCCAGCGGCGCCCCCCAGTGCCGCGCGGCTTCCAGCCAGCCCTGCTGGCACCAAGCCAAGCAACAGGCCCAAGCTTCCATATACCAGAACATGATGCGCTCCCTTCAGGATTCCGAAAACCCCAAGCGTACCATGAGTAGGGGATGGAGGAGGGAATACGGGGTGGCCCAATCCGGCCATTGCCGTCTGCCCGGAGGCCATGAGTTGGGATATCATTGACGGCATGTGCGCCCGATCTTCCCGCTTCCCTCGTTTTTTCCTCGCTACCGCGCTGGTCGGCCTTCTTTTGCTTGTCCAGCCGCTGGCAGGGGCGCAGTCTGCCAATCTGCCCGACCTGGGCGATACGGCGAGCGCGGAGCTTTCCTGGCGCACCGAGCGCCGTGTCGGGCGGGACATCATGAACCAGATCCAGCAAAAGGAACCGACCTATCTGGACGACCCGGAAGTGGAAAGCTACCTGAACGCGCTGGGCACGCGCCTGGTGGCCGCCTCCCCGGCCGGGGCAGGGTTTCATTTCTTTTGCCTGGACGATCCGAGCATCAACGCCTTCGCCATGTTCGGCGGCTATATCGGCGTCAATGCCGGGCTGGTCGCCAACGTGCAGAACGAATCAGAACTGGCGGGCGTTCTCGCGCATGAGGTCTCGCACGTGACCCAGCGCCATCTGGCGCGGGGATTGGAAAAACAACGGCAAATCTCCATGGCGAGCCTGCTCGTCATGGCCCTGGGGATGCTCGCGGCCAATTCCAACGCGGATTTCGGCAGCGCCGTCATCGCTGCCGGGACGGGCGGGATGATTCAGGCGCAACTGGGTTTCAGCCGGGAATTCGAGCGTGAGGCCGACCGCGCCGGGATCGAACTCCTGCAAAAGGCGGGCTTCGATCCACACGCCATGTCGAGTTTCTTCGAGCGCCTGCAACGGGCAACCCGTGCCTATGAAAACAATGCGCCGGTGTATCTGCGCACACACCCGCTCACCGTTGAGCGCATCTCCGAGATGCAGGACCGCGAGCAGGGCATGGCCTACCGTCAGGTGCCGGACAGCCTCGCTTTCCACCTGGTGCGCGCCCGCCTTGCCGCCCGCCAGGGCACACCCGCCGAGGCCGTGGCCCGCTTCCGGCAAATGCTGGCGGAACGGCGGTTTACACACGAGGCGGCGGCCCAGTATGGTTTGGCGGTGGCCCTGGAACGCCAGAAGGATTGGCCCGGCATGGCGCGGGCCATTCAGGAAGCGCATGCCCGGAACGCCGATTCCCCCATGATCGAACGCCTGTTCGCCGAGGCGCTCTTGCGTCAGGACGAGGCGAAAGGCTTGGCCTTCTATCAGGAAACCCTGCGCCGTTTCCCGGATTCCCCGGCGCTGGCCTATGGCTATGCCGAAGCGCTTCTGGAACGCGACCAGTGGAACAAGGGGCTGCGCTTCATCGAGGCCCGCCTGCGCGGCGGCCCGGATGCCCGGCTCTATCGCCTCAAGGCGCGCCTGCACGCCTCCCGGAAACAGGTGGCCCAATACCACCACGCGCTGGCGGAAGCCTACGCCCACGAAGGCATCCTGATGGCGGCCATCGAGCAACTGGAATTGGCGCAAAAAGCGCCGGGCCTTGATTTCTACGAGCTTTCCGCCATTGATGCCCGCCTGCGCCAACTGAAACGCGAGCGCGAGGAAGAGCGCAAACTGGAAGGGGAAATCCCATGACATCAACGGAATTCGACCGCGAACTGGACGTTCAGGGCCTCAACTGCCCGCTCCCCATCCTGCGCGCCAAGAAGGCGCTGGCGGAGATGCGCTCCGGGCAAATCCTGAAAATCCTGGCCACCGACCCCGGCGCGCATCGCGACTTTGAAGCCTTCTCCCGCCAAACCGGCAACGCTCTCATCGCGCATACGGAGGAAAACCAGGTATTTTCCTTCCTGATCCGGCGGAAGTAGGACGGATCAGGAAGGAAAAATCAGGATCTGCGCCGCCACTGCTTTTCTGTCCGCTGTTCTCGCTGTTCTTTGTCCCCGTAAAGTTTGCCCCGCGTTCCTGCTTGCGTTATTATCCCCGGCTTTTCTGTTTCTCTCCTTCCATTGGGGCGAGGAGGGGCATTTTTATGGAGGTTTGCATGGCTCAGCCCGAGTTTCTGAATATCGACGGAAAACGTTACACAATCGAGAGTCTCGACAATACGGCCAAGGCGCAGATCGTCAATCTGCAAGTGGTCGATGCCGAAATTTCCCGCGCGCAACAACAGCTTGCCATTCTGGGGACGGCGCGCGCCGCCTATCTTTCCGTTCTGCGGCAGGCGCTGGCCCAGGTGCAGCCTGTGCCGGAGACGGAAACCCCGCAGGTCACGCACTGATCTTTCGCAATCATGGCGCGGGAATGATGTCCGGGCCGCTGGCGGATGCCTTCCGCCATATGTCGCCAGCGCCGTGAAACCGCTGTCCGGAACTGGGCGGCGGCATTTTCCCGCTCCCGTTTTGCTTTCCCCGCCTTTTTCAGGGAGTCTCGCCCGTGTCCAAACCCTTGTTTGAATCCTCCCTCCAGAGCTTGCCGCTTGTCTCGCGGGGCAAGGTGCGCGATATCTATGCCGTGGAGGATGATCGGCTCCTCATCGTGACGAGCGACCGGCTCTCCGCCTTTGATGTCATCCTGCCCGACCCGATTCCCGGCAAGGGAACGGTGCTCACGGCGATTACGGAATTCTGGTTTCGCAAGCTGAGCCACATCGTCCCCAACCATTTGACCGGCATTGCCCCGGAATCCGTGGTGCAGGCGGAAGAGATTCCCCAGGTGCAAGGCCGGGCGGTGGTCGTGAAGCGTCTGGTTCCACTCCCGATTGAAGCCGTCGTGCGCGGCTACCTGATCGGCTCGGGCTGGAAGGAATACCAGCAGACTGGCGCGGTGTGCGGCATCGCCCTTTCTCCTGGTCTCCAGATGGCTTCCCGTCTGCCCGGCCCGATTTTCACTCCGGCCACCAAGGCGGAAATCGGGGCGCATGACGAGAATATTCCCCTGGAGCGCGCGCGCAACCTGTGTTCCGCCGTGCTGCGGGTACATCTGGAAGGAACGGGCAAGAACGGCGCGCAATTGTGCGACGAAGCCTGCCAGGCGGCGCTGGCCCTCTACACGGCGGCGGCGGCCCATGCCTTTGAACGGGGCGTCATCATCGCCGACACCAAGTTTGAATTCGGCATCGACGCGGCGGGTGCGCTGCACCTCATCGACGAGGTTGTCACTCCGGATTCCTCGCGCTTCTGGCCGGTTGCGCAGTATCGGGAAGGCATCAGCCCACCCAGCTTCGACAAGCAGTTCGTGCGCGACTATCTGGAAACCCTGGACTGGAACAAGCAGGCTCCCGGCCCGCGCCTGCCCGCCGACATCATCGAGAAGACCAGCGCCAAGTACCGGGAAGCCTGCGAGCGCCTGACCGAAGCGGCGCTTCCGGATTCCTGACCAAGGTGACAATGCCGATTCCATGCCCCGGAGTTGGGGAACAGAGATGATGACGCCGCGCCACGAAAACCCAATCGACGCAGAACCCGAACCAACATGACGCATCCCGATTCAAATAATCCCCTGCTCAGGGGCGAAGGCATTCCTCCTTTCGACGTGATTCGTCCCGAACACGTTGAACCCGCCCTCCGTCAGCTTCTGGAAGAGGGCGGCGACCTGCTCGTCCGCCTCACTCGACCCGAAACGCCCGCGACCTGGGAGGATTTCGCCGCGCCGCTCGCCGATGGGCTGGAGCGCATTTCCTGGGCTTGGGGCATTGTCGGCCACCTGCACGCGGTCAATGACATTCCCCCCTGGCGCGACGCCTACAACGCCATGCTGCCGGAAATCTCCCGCTTCTACAGTGCTCTGGGCCAGAATCAGGCGTTGTTCGAGAAATACAAGGCACTGCGCGCCAGTCGGGAATTCGAAAGCCTGAACGCGGCACGGCAACGGGTGGTGGAAAACGAAATTCGGGATTTCCGCCTCTCCGGCGCGGAATTGCCGGAGGCGCAAAAGCCGCGCTTTCTGGAAATCCAGGAACATCTGGCGCGTCTTGCCGCCCGTTTCTCGGAAAATCTGCTGGACGCCACCAATGCCTACAGCGAGATCGTGACCAGGGAAGAACAACTGGCAGGCATTCCGGAGGATGTCCGCGCCGCCGCGCGGGCAAGCGCCGAAGCCGCTGGCATTGAAGGCTGGAAATTCACGCTGCACGTGCCTTCCTTCCTGCCCGTGCTGCAATACGCCGATGACCGCGACCTGCGCGCGCGGATGTATCGCGCCTATGGCACACGCGCCTCCGAATTCCTCGATTGCGGCGGCAAGCCGGAATGGGACAATACGGCGCTCATGCGCGAAATGCTCGTCCTGCGCCAGGAAGAGGCGCGGCTCTTGGGCTACGGGAATTACGCCGAAGTCTCGCTGACTCCGAAGATGGCGGAATCCCCGGCCAGGGTGCTGGAATTCCTGCGCGATCTGGCGGCAAAGGCAAAACCCTTTGCGCAGCGGGATGTAGCCGAACTGCGCGATTTCGCCCGCCAGGAACTGGGCCTTGCCGAACTGATGCCCTGGGATGTCGCCTATGTTTCGGAAAAACTGCGGCAAGCGCGCTACGCCTTCTCCGAACAGGAAGTAAAGCAATATTTCACCGAACCCAAGGTGATCGCGGGCTTGTTCCATGTCATCGAACGCCTGTTCGGGGCGCGCATCCGGCCGGATTTTGCCCCGAGCTGGCATGCGGATACCCGCTTTTTTCGCATCGAGACGGAAGAGGGCGCGCTCATCGGGCAGTTCTACATGGATCTGCATGCCCGGGAGGTGAAGCGCGGCGGCGCCTGGATGGATTCCGCCGTCAGTCGTCGGCGCAACGGGTGCGGCATCCAGACGCCGGTCGCCTACCTGAACTGCAATTTCGCCGCTCCGGTCAATGGCAAACCGGCGATGCTCACTCACGATGAAGTCATGACCCTTTTCCACGAGGCAGGGCACGGCTTTCATCACCTGCTCACCAGGATCGAAGAGCCGGGCGTCTCCGGCATCAGCGGCGTGGAGTGGGACGCGGTGGAACTCCCCTCGCAATTCATGGAGAATTTCTGCTGGACGTGGGAAGTCATCCGGGAAATGACGGCGCATGCCGAGACCGGCGAACCGCTCCCGCATCCGCTCTTTGCGCGCATGCTGGCCGCCAAGAACTTCCAGAGCGGCATGATGACCGTGCGTCAGATCGAATTCGCCCTCTTCGACATGCTGCTTCACAGCGCCTTCGACCCGGAGCATGACGATATCTTGTCTCTTTTAAACAACGTGCGCGCAGAGGTTGCCGTGCTCTTCCCGCCAGAATGGCAGCGTTTCCCGAACAGCTTTTCCCATATCTTCGGCGGCGGCTATGCGGCGGGCTACTACAGCTACAAATGGGCCGAAGTGCTCTCCGCCGATGCCTATGCCGCTTTCGAGGAGGCGGGCAATCCACTGGACCCGGCCACGGGGCGGCGCTTCCTGCGGGAGATTCTCGCGGTCGGCGGCGAACGCCCCGCCCTGGAATCGTTCCGGGCCTTTCGAGGACGAGACCCGGAACCCGATGCATTGTTGCGCCAGAGTGGTATGATTACAGGATGTTTATCCCAAGGAGTAGCAAGATGATGATGAATGTGTTCCTTCGTGTTTCCTGCGCCGGACTGGCGCTTGTGGCTTCCCTCGCGGCGGCCCAGACCTACCGCTGGACGGATTCGGCGGGCCGCACGGTCTATAGCGATACGCCACCGCCGCATACGGTCAAGAACGCCGTGCGGGTCGGAAAAAAGGGGGCCACGAATGCCGAGGATGGCAACGTGCCCTTCGCGGTGCGCGTCGCGGCGCAAAAATATCCGGTCACGCTCTACACCGGGCCGGATTGCGATGATTGCAATCGGGCGCGCAGCCACCTGAGTCGGCGTGGTGTGCCCTTCACCGAGAAGGCCATCCAGAACGCCGGGGATGCGAACGCCGCGGAACTGAAGGCGCTGGTCGGGGATGTTTTCGTGCCCAGCGTCAAGATTGGTTCGCAGAAGGTGCGCGGCTTTGAAGCGAGCATCTATGATGGCGCGCTGGATCTGGCCGGATATCCCAAGGCGCCCGCGAACGCGCCCACTGTCCCCGCTGCGCCGGTTTCCGCCGGAGTTCCGCTCCCGGCAGAAACGCCTGTGGCGGAAGCTCCCGCTCCGGCAACGGCAGGAGGCGTGCCTGCCTCGTTGCCGCCGCGATGAGGCTGGCGACCTGGAACGTCAACAGCCTCAAGGTTCGTCTGCCGCACCTTCTGGATTGGCTTGGCCGCCAGGAGGTTGGCATTGTCGCCTTGCAGGAAACCAAGCTCGAAGACGATCAATTTCCGCGCGCCGAGATCGAGGCAGCGGGCTATCATGTCGTTTTCAGCGGTCAGAAGACCTATAACGGCGTTGCCCTGCTCGCCAAATCCGAAATCGGGCAGGTCTTGCGCGAAAATCCCCATTTCCCCGACCCGCAGAAACGCCTGATCGCCGCCACGATGGATGGAATCCGGGTCATCTGCGCCTATGTTCCCAACGGTCAGACGCTGGAAAGCGACAAATACGCCTACAAGCTCGCCTGGCTCGAAGGTCTGCGCCACTGGGCGGCAGAGGAATTGCGCCAGCATGAATTCCTGGCCTTGTGTGGTGATTTCAACATCGCGCCGGAAGACCGGGATGTGCATGATCCCAAAGCCTGGGCGGACGCGATCCTGTGTTCGCCGCCCGAACGCGCCGCCTTCCGGAGCCTGCTGGATCTCGGTCTGGCGGATGCCTTCCGGCGCTTCGCGCAGCCCGAGGGCAGTTTTTCCTGGTGGGATTACCGCATGCTGGGCTTCCAGAAGAACAAGGGCCTGCGCATCGACCACATCCTGCTCTCGACCGCCTTGGCAACCCGCTGCACCGCCGCAGGCATCGACCGCGCTCCCCGCAAACAACCCCGCCCCTCCGACCACGCGCCAGTGTGGGCGGATATATGACGACACGGATCATAGTAGGAACGCTCCAAGTTGGCGTCGCCCTGCGCTGGGTAGGAGATGGAGCCTTTCCCCCAGGGGACAAGGCTCCATCTCCTACCGCATTGAGGTGATCCACTTTGGCAGGGTAGTGCCGACGTAGAAGAGTGTGACGAGGTAGATGAGGGGGAAGGCGCAGGCGAGGAGGACTTCGATCTTGCCGTCGTCCGGCGGCGGCGGGAAGTCGAAGTTGTTTTCGCTTTCCGTGCCGCCCTTGGCGCTCAGGAGCAGGGTCGCCAGAAGGTGCGTCAGGATGCCGAGCGCCGGGAAGACGTAATAGCCCAGGAGCGGCGGCACGATGAGGTAGGCGAGTGCCCAGCCGCCCGGCAGGTCGATGTCGTGCAGGCGGCGCGCGATCACCGAGACAAGGAAGGCCAGCAGCGGAATCACCAGCACGGCGAACACGGCGCCTGCGCCGTGCAGTTCCGCCGTCAGCCAGAGGCCGCTTGCCGTGATGGGTACGCCAAGCAGCAGTGCGCCCATGAACCAGCCCATGAAGCGTACCCGGCCCAAGCGCCCGCTGAAACTCAGGTATTCAATCTCGCAATAATGCTTGCCATGCGCCATGGATTCCGCCGGCGAGATGTTGATGAATTCCTGCTGGTGCTTCGGCAGCGCCTCCATCTTGACCTCGGCGGTATCCACGTTCGTCTCCTTGTGGACGACAAGGCCCGCCTTTTTCAGGACAGCGACCAGCCGATTCGCGGTTTTTTCCGGCAGGTCCTGCCCAATGACGACCGGACGCCCAATGAACATGGGATTGATGTCTTCCGGCTTGCAACCCAGAGACTGCAAAAGCGCCCCCTTGACTTCCGGCAGCTTTTTCCCCGCCGCCAGACTGCCATCAAAAATTACGCGATAGGTGATCTTTTCCTTCTTGCCCATGATTGTCTCCCCCGTGGCATTGATGTCATAGTATTCTAGCCCCTTTTCAGGGTGGTGGCAGCGCAAAATACAGCATGGCGCGCAGACCTTCGTTAAAGAGTTGTTCCAGCGGGACGGCCAGGTAGCCCATCATCAGGATCAGGCTGAAGAATCCCAGGCCTAAAGTGATGGGGAAGCCGATGGCGAACAGGTTCAATTGCGGCGCGACCCGGTTCAGGATGCCCAGAGCCAGGTTGGTGATCATCAGGACGACCAGTATGGGAAGCGCGAGAAAAAGACCCGTGGAGAAAATCTTGCCGCCCATGACAGCCAGGAAGTGCCAGCTTGAGGCCGCAAGCGGCGTTGCGGAAATGGGAATGGCCGTGAAACTCTGGGCGAGGACCGCGAAATAGACGAGATGACCGTTCAGGGTGAGGAAAAGAAGGGTCGCCAGGAGCGTCATGAAGTTGGAGAGCACAGAGGTTTGCGCCGTGTTTTGCGGATCGTAGAAGGTGGCGAAGCCCAGGCCCATCTGGAAGGCAGCCACGGCGGCCCCCATGTCGACCGCGGTGAAGATGATGCGCATGGAAAATCCCATGCCGAGGCCGATCATGACCTGCTGTGCGAGAATCCACAAGCCCAGCCCGGAAGCCGGGGGCACATCGGGCATGGGCGGCAGGATGGGCGCGACAGCGATGGTGAGCGCCAGCCCCAGAATGAGGCGGATGCGTCGCGGCATGGCGGCATTGCTCAGGAAGGGAGCCGAAGCCGCGACCGCGAGGATGCGCGCCAGCGGATAGAAGAACGCGGCAATCCATTGGTCAAGCTGGGCGGAGGTCAGGGTAATCATCGCCCGGTCCAGTCGTCAGCCAATCACGTTTGGAATGCTCTCCAGCATTCGGCGCATGAATTCGAGCATGAAGCGCAGCATCCACGGTCCGGCCAGAATCAGCATCAGGAAGACGGAAACCAGCTTGGGAATGAAGGAGAGCGTGGCTTCGTTGATCTGGGTGGCCGCCTGGAAAATGCTGACCAGCAAGCCGACCGCCAGCGCCACCAGAAGCAGGGGCGCAGAGAGGAAAAGCGCCGCCTGGATGGCCTCGCGGCCAATATTCATGACTGTATCCGCGTTCATGCGCCGAAACTCCGTACCAAGGAACCAATCAACAACTGCCAGCCGTCCGCCAGCACAAAGAGCATGATCTTGAAAGGCAGCGACACCATGATGGGCGACATCATCATCATCCCCATCGACATGAGCAGGCTTGCCACCACCATGTCGATCACCAGGAAAGGGATGAAAAGCACAAAGCCGATCTGGAAGGCCGTCTTGAGTTCGCTGGAGATGAAGGCGGGAACCAGGATGCGCATGGGTGTTTCCTCCGGCGTTTCGATCTTCTCAACCTTGGCAAGCTGCATGAAGAGCGCCAGATCGGATTCACGGGTCTGTTTCAGCATGAAGCCGCGCAGGGGCACAGCGGCGCGCTCACCGGCCTCCATGATGTTGATGCGATTCTCGGAGAGCGGCAGGTAGGCATCCACGTAGATGCGTTCCCCTACGGGCGCCATGATGAAGAAGGTAAGGAAGAGGGAGATGCCGATCAACACCTGGGCGGGCGGCGCGGTCTGGGTGCCCAGCGCGTGCCGGAGCAGGGAGAAGACGATGATGATGCGCGTAAAACTCGTCATCATGAGGAGGAGGGCGGGGATGAAGGAGAGTGCCGTCAGGGTGAGAAGGGTCTGGATGCTGAGCGTGTAGGTCGTGCCGCCGTTCGGGGCGGGCGTCGTCGTGAGCATCGGCAGGCCGCCGCCGGAGGCGGTTTGCTGCTGCGCGGCCTGCGCCAGGACGGATTCGGGCGTGAGCAGCAGGAGCGTGAGCATCAGGAGCGCGAGGAATTGCAAAAGGCGGAACGACTTCATCTGGATTCTTCCACGCGGTGTTGTTGTCTGGTTTGTCTGGTCATGGGCAAGCCAAAACATCATGGACGCGGATTGGAGAATTGTTGCAGCCATTGGCGAAAGGAGGGCGGCACGGGCGATTTTTCCAGGGGCGGTTCGGACGGAAGAACATCCTGCCTGGGCATGGTGTGCAGGGTGCGAATCTGGCCAGGCACGATGCCGACGACCAGCAGTTGATCGCCCGCCTCGACGAGCACGATGCGCTCGCGCGGCCCCAAAGCCACGCCACCCAGCAGCCGCAATCCCCCCTGCCCAAAACCCTTGCCGCCCAATACCTTGCGGGAGAGCCAGGCGAAGAGCACAAGGCAGGCAACGATGACGAGCAGCATCAGGAAGACGTGCAGGAACGATCCCGCGCTCCCGGCGGAGGAGACCGGCGGCTCCGCCGCCAGCGCCAGCTTCGGCAAGGCAAGGAGGAGAAAGAGGAAGAACCGCATGCAATGCCCGCGCAAGGAAGAAAAGATGGACGGAACCGAAAGCATCCAGGATACGCCGCCAGGCCACAGCCCGTTGCTGGAAACGAAACTTGACGCTCCCAAACCCGAAAAACGGCCCCGATTATGGCTCCATTCCCAGCAACTGGCAATGGGTCCAGCGGACAGCTGTAGCGAGCTTCCTATCTGTCCACCTTTGTAGCGCGATAGTTGTCCGGTCGTCATAGTATCTCCCTGGGAATTCCAAGGAGGCTTGAGATGAAGCGGACGCTCGTGCAGGAAGAG
>JAISLJ010000143.1 GCA_031290955.1 Zoogloeaceae bacterium
CCATTGGCTCCCACATTGAAGCCGTGCATGCCTGCCATAATGATTTCCTGTGTCTTGCGAAAAAAATAGCCGACAAAATCGGCGTCGACTTGAATAAACCATGATTCTTCCTCCCGCTACGCTTGCCATGTTGGGCGGCGGTCAATTAGGCCGCTTTTTCGTTGTCGCCGCGCGCGAACTGGGTTACAAGGTCTGGGTGCTTGACCCGGACAAGGAAAGCCCTGCTGGGCGCATTGCCGACCGTCATCTTTGCGCCGCTTACGATGACATGGGCGCGTTGGCGGAAATATCCGCCGTCTGCGCCGCTGTCACCACCGAATTTGAAAACGTGCCCGCCGCCACGCTTGCCGCCCTAGCCGAAAAAATCCCGGTGCGTCCTGGAGCGAAGGCCGTCGCCATCTGCCAGAACCGCGTTGCCGAAAAAACGTTTTTGCGCGAGGGCGGTTTTCCGCATGGCGAATTCATCGTGGTGGAGCGCGAGGCCGACATTGAACAGGCCAACGCCGCCCTTTTTCCCGGCATCCTGAAAGTTGCCCGCTTTGGCTACGATGGCAAAGGACAGGCCGTCGTCGAGAACCGTCGGGAAGCCTTGGCGGCGTTCCAGGCGTTCAAGGGTGAAGCCTGTGTGCTGGAAGCCAAACTGAAGCTGGATTACGAGGTTTCCGTCGTGCTGGCGCGGGATGAACAAGGGCGCGTCGCCGTTTTTCCCCCGGCGGAAAACCAGCATACCAACGGAATTTTGGATGTCTCCATTGCCCCCGCCCGCGCCGATGCCTGCCTGGCGAGCGATGCCGAAGACATTGCCGGGCGCATCGCCGCGAAGCTCGATTACATTGGCGTGCTGGCGGTGGAGTTTTTTGTGTGTCGCGGCAGGATCTACGTCAACGAAATGGCGCCGCGCCCGCACAACAGCGGTCATTACACGCTGGACGCCTGTGTGACGAGCCAATACGAGCAACAGGTGCGCGCGCTCTGCGGCCTGCCCCTGGGCGAAGCCCGCGCGCATTCGGCCTCGGTGATGGTGAATCTTCTGGGCGATTTGTGGTTTACCGGGGAAGGCGATATGCGGGAACCGGAGTGGATAAAACTGCATGCCGTGCCCGGCCTGAAGCTGCATCTCTACGGCAAGCGCGCGGCGCGGCCCGGACGCAAGATGGGCCATTTTACCGTTATTGGCGACAAGCCGGAGGCCGTGCTGGCGGCGGCGCTGGCGGCGCGGCGGGCGATTGGCGTCATCAATGGCTGACGAGAGGACGCGATGACCCGGCATCCCGATGACGCTGACCGGCTGCGGCAGGCCGTGGCCTTGCTGCTCGCGGGCGAATTGGTCGCCTTGCCGACGGAAACCGTCTATGGTCTGGGCGCGGATGCCGCCAATCCCGAGGCCGTCGCCAGAATCTACGCCGCCAAGGGCCGTCCCGCCCGGCATCCGCTGATCGTGCATCTGCCCGCCGCCGGGCACCTGGCGCAATGGGCGCGGGCAATCCCGCCCCAGGCACACAAACTGGCCGCCGCCTTCTGGCCGGGGCCGCTCACCCTGATTCTCCGGAAACAGGATTGGGTGCCGCTGGCCGTCACGGGCGGGCAGGAGACGGTGGGGCTGCGCGTGCCCGCCCACCCGCTCGCCCAGGCACTCCTCGCCGCCTTCGCCGCCGCCCGCGCCCCCGCGCCTGCGGGCATTGCCGCGCCTTCCGCCAACCGCTTCGGGCGCGTCAGCCCGACCACGGCGGCGCATGTGCGCGAGGAACTGGGCGCGGCGGCGGCCCTGATCCTCGACGGCGGCCCCTGCGCGGTCGGCATTGAATCCACCATCATTGATTTTTCCCGCGCCACGCCGGAAATCCTGCGTCCCGGCGCAATCGAGGCGCGGGAAATCGAGCGTGTTCTTGGCGGCGCCCATCTTTCCACGCCTTCCGGCCCAAGTCCGGACGCCCCGCGTGTTTCTGGCGCGCTGGCCTCCCACTACGCGCCAGGCACTCCGGTTCGCCTCGTGGCAACGGACATGCTGCCGCAAACGCTCGCAAGCACGCAAGCCGCCGGACAGCGCTGCGCCCTCCTGTGTTTTGCACGGGAAGCAGCGGGAAAGTCAGGGCAGGATTTCCCGGAACAGGCCGCCGCCATCCGCCGCATGCCGGACGATCCCATCGCCTATGCCCGGGCGCTGTACGCCAGCCTCCGCGAACTGGATCACCTGGGCCTCGATTTCCTCCTGATCGAAACTCCGCCCACGCATCCCGCATGGCTCGCCATCCACGACCGCCTGAACCGCGCCGCCGGATAGGCGCGTTCCTGCATCGGGGAAGCAAACAGAACGGAACCTCTTCCTTTCGGCGTGCGCGCCACGACCACGGCCACGATTTCGCGCGCGCCGTGCAGTTTCAGCACGCGGGCAGCTTGGTCCAGGGTTGCGCCGGTGGTCAGCACGTCATCGACAAGCCAGATGCGCGTGCCTTGCAGGTCATCCTGGCAGAGGAAGGCGTTGCGCGCGTTCTTGCGGCGCTCCTTGCGGCTGGATTCCGACTGGGGCCGGGTGGCGCGGCATTTCACGAGGCTTTCCGCATCCAGCGGCAGACCTGTGGCGCGGGCAAGGTGACGCGCAATTTCCAGTGCGCGTCGGCGTTCCGGATGGAAGAAAAATTGCCGTCCGCAGCGGCATGACGCGCCTGGGGCAATCCGTCCTTGCGTTCCAGATGAAAAAGAAAAATTGCCGTCCGCAAGACCCTGCTATAATGCTGCGTTTTCATCCGCCTCCAGAGTAACGGGGGCGGCATTTCAACCGGGCGCTGGCTCTTTCAAACCGGGGCGGCGTCGATTCAACGAGAGAGTTTGACATGGCGATTACCACCGAACAAAAGGCGCAAGTCATTGCCGACTTCCAGCGCGTCCAGGGCGATACTGGCTCTTCCGAAGTGCAGGTTGCGCTTCTGACGGCCCGGATCAACGATCTGACCGGCCACTTCAAGGAACACAAGAAGGACCACCATTCCCGCCGCGGTTTGCTGCGCATGGTGAGCCAGCGCCGCAAGCTGCTGGATTATCTGAAGCGCAAGGATCTGGATCGTTACCGCACGGTGATTGACCGTCTGGGCTTGCGCAAGTAATGCTTCCGGATCTCCGGGGCCGCCCCATGCGGTTCCGGGAAAATGAGCGGTCTGCCTGAAACGGGGAAGCCCGCTCTTTTCGTTTGCAAGGAAGCGCAATACGGCGTGGATGTCACGTCGAATCAAAGAAAGGGAATTATGTTCAACATCATCAAGAAGACCTTTGCCTACGGCGCGCGCCAGGTTACGCTGGAAACCGGCGAGATTGCCCGCCAGGCCTCGGGCGCTGTCGTGGTCAACATGGACGAGACCGTGGTGCTCGTCACCGTGGTCGCCGCTACGGAAGCCCGGCCCGGGCAGGATTTCTTCCCGCTCACGGTCGATTACCAGGAAAAGACCTATGCTGCCGGGCGCATTCCCGGCGGCTTCTTCAAGCGCGAGGGGCGTCCTTCGGAGAAGGAAATCCTCACTTCAAGGCTCATCGACCGTCCGATCCGTCCCCTCTTTCCCGAAGGTTTCTACAACGAAGTGCAGATTGTGGCGACGGTTCTTTCCCTGAATCCGGATGTCGATCCCGACATTCCCGCCCTGCTTGGCGCTTCCGCGGCGCTGGCGATTTCGGGCGTTCCCTTCCACGGCCCGGTTGGCGCGGCCCGCGTGGGCTATGTGGATGGGCAGTATGTGCTCTGCCCCACGCCCGTCCAGTTGGCACAAAGCAAACTGGATCTGGTGGTTGCCGGAACCAGGGCCGCCGTCCTGATGGTGGAATCCGAAGCGCAGGAACTCTCTGAGGAAGTGATGCTGGGCGCGGTGGTGTTCGGCCATGAGGCGATGCAGGCCGCCATCAGCGCCATCGAGGAACTGGCGGAAGAAGGCGGCAAGCCCGAATGGGAGTGGAGCGCGCCTGTCCATGATGAATCCCTGGTTGCCCGGCTGGAGACGCTGGCCCGGCCCCGGCTGGAGGCCGCCTACAGCATCACCGCCAAGGCGGAGCGCCAGCAGGAAGTCAAGCGCATCCGCGCCGAAGTCCTCGCGGCCCTTACCGGGGAGGGAGAAGACGGGAAGGCGGACGAGACCGAAGCCGCCGAGCTGTTCTTCAATCTGGAAGCCGCCATCGTGCGCGGGCGCATCCTTTCCGGCGCGCCGCGCATTGACGGACGGGATACGCGCACGGTGCGTCCCATCACCATCCGCACCGGCGTCCTGCCGCGCACCCACGGTTCCGCCCTTTTTACCCGTGGCGAGACGCAAGCCTTGGTGGTCGCCACGCTGGGCACCAACCGTGACGAGCAGATCATCGACGCCTTGGCGGGCGAATACCGCGACCGTTTCATGCTGCATTACAACATGCCGCCGTTCGCCACGGGCGAATGCGGGCGCGTGGGTTCGCCCAAGCGCCGGGAAATCGGGCATGGCCGACTTGCCAAGCGCGCGCTCCTGGCCATGCTCCCCGCGCCGGAGGATTTTTCCTATTCCATGCGTGTAGTCTCGGAGATTACCGAATCCAATGGTTCTTCCTCGATGGCTTCCGTGTGCGGTGGTTCGCTTGCGCTGATGGACGCGGGTGTACCGCTCAAATCCCATGTGGCGGGGATTGCCATGGGTCTCATCAAGGAAGGCAACCGCTTTGCCGTGCTCACCGACATCCTGGGCGACGAGGATCATCTGGGCGACATGGATTTCAAGGTGGCGGGCACGCGAAATGGCGTGACCGCCTTGCAGATGGACATCAAGATCCAGGGCATTACCCGGGAGATCATGAAGGTGGCGCTGGCGCAGGCCAACGAGGGCCGGATGCACATTCTCGATCTCATGGAGAAGGCTGTTGACAGTCCGCGTGAGGAAATGTCCGCCTATGCGCCGCGTCTTTATACCTTCAAGATCAATCCGGAGAAAATCCGCGATGTGATCGGCAAGGGCGGCGCGGTCATCCGGTCGCTGACGGAGGAGACCGGCACCACCATTGACATTGCCGACGACGGCACGATCACCATTGCCGCCACCAGTGGCGAAGCCGCCGCCGACGCCCGCGCCCGCATCAATGCCATTACGGCGGAAGTGGAAGTGGGGCGCATCTACGAGGGCACCGTGCAGAAAATCCTTGATTTTGGCGCTTTCGTAAACCTCCTTCCCGGCAAGGATGGCCTGCTCCACATCTCGCAAATCGCGCAGGAGCGGGTCAACAAGGTGGAAGATCACCTGAAGGAAGGCCAGGTGGTGCGGGTGAAAGTGCTGGAGGTCGATGACCGTGGCCGCGTCAAACTCTCCATGAAGGCCCTGCTCACGGAAGCCGGGCAACAGCAACAACAGACGGAACCGCCACAATCGCCGCAGCAATAAAAGGCGCATCCCGCCACCAAGACTGGCGCAGACGGCGCCGAGGGGTTTTCGTTGGAAAAACGGCCCTGGAAGGCCGGGAATGGGGGGGAATTTCCCCCCATTCCCGTTATTTTGGACGCACTTCTCCCGTCAAGGGCCGTCCCCATTTAACGAGATTGACCAACACCAGCATGGCGAATGCGCGATTGGCATTCTTGGCGAGGCCCCGATAGCGCGCCTTGGCAAAACCGCGAGGATGCTCGCCGGGCGGGGACTGAAGATCACAATCCGCTGGGCAAGGAACAGGGCTTCCTCGATCCAGACGAACTTTGCCGGACCGTATCCTTTCGTGGATTCAGTGAATCCCGCCGAATGAGCGGGAATGGCGGGCAAGGCAATTCTTGTGATTGTGAAACACAATCTGATCCCCAAAAAACCGCCGCCGGATGCAATTCGGCGGCGGTTTTGGATTGAATCCATCGCTGGACTGTCTTACTCGAACTCAATGATAACCTCATCGACCGCCAGGCTGTCGCCTACCTTGGCGGTGATCTTCTTTACCTTGCAATCATGCTCGGCGCGCAGGATGTTTTCCATCTTCATCGCCTCGAT
>JAISLJ010000144.1 GCA_031290955.1 Zoogloeaceae bacterium
GTCCGCCGCCGCATGCCAATTGCCTACGGGCTACGCCCTCCGGCAATTGGCATACGGCACAAAAAAGCGGACAATTTGAAAATCATGAAAGCGGACAGATTCAAAAGCTCGTAACAGCCGGATGCCGAAAAACTTGAGCACTCTGCGAAATGAACGGAATGAGAAGTCAGATAAGCAGTTGCACGTTTCGCTGGTAGCAACCTATTCAATTAGTTCTCAGGTTCAGGGCCGTCACTGCCGTGCAACGCAGTGACGGCCGCGCCTTGTTTCGCCCTTGCAAACTACCTACAATACGCGCTTTCGGGCCCATAGCTCAATTGGTCAGAGCAGCGGACTCATAATCCGTTGGTTGCAGGTTCAAGTCCTGCTGGGCCCACCAGCGCATGTTCTTGCGGGCGTGGCAGTCTTGGGCGTCGGGAATCCCCCGTTTGCGTCCCATTCGGGAAAGTCGCCCTGCCCGTGGCGCGAGGCGGCTGCCTGTAGCCTGTATAATCCGGGAGCTTTCCGGTTGATCGGCCCCCTTCATGGAAAATCCCAAGCCCCCGCAGCAAATCGATCCTGCATTGATCCATCGTCCCAAGTATTCCGCTGACGTGATCCTGCCAGCAGGAAACGCCAAATTGTCCCACATCCGGACGGAGGAACGCCTGATTGCCATCGGCACTTCCACCGGCGGCACGCAGGCGCTGGAGACCGTGCTGACCCGCCTGCCGCGACAGGTGTTGGGCATTGTCATCGTCCAGCACATGCCAGCGGATCGCAAGTTCATGACCATGTTTACGGAGCGCCTCGACCACATTGCCCAACTGGATGTGCGCGAAGCGAAAAACGGGGACCGGCCCGAACCCGGCGTGGCGCTCATCTCCCCCTGCGGTCAGCACATGATCGTCAAGCGCAGCGGCACTCGCTATGTCGTGGAAATCGTAGACGGCCCCCAGGTGAATCGCCACAAGCCTTCGGTGGATGTGCTCTTTCGCTCTGTTGCCCGCTATGTCGGGGCCAATGCCTTGGGGATCATCATGACGGGCATGGGCGACGATGGCGCCCAGGGACTGAAGGAAATGCACGACGCGGGCGCGCAGACCATCGCCCAGGACGAGAAAAGCTGCGTGGTGTTCGGCATGCCCCGGGAGGCCATCCGGCTGGGCGCGGCGGATCAGGTCATGCCGTTGGCACGGATTCCCGAAGCCATCGTGGCCTACAGCCGCCGCTTCCTCAAGGATGCCCCGGCGGCTTCCTGAAATCCTGCGGCAGGCGTTTTTCCCTCGCCATGAAAACCTCCACCCCATGATTCCCGGGCGCGGGCTTTCCCGGGCAGGCATGCCACGGGATTTCGCGGGATGCTTGTACCGGGCGTATCGCGCAACGCGCTATTGCGTACGTCTGCCCGGCGGCGGCCTCATCCTGCGGGTGGGCAAACCCGCGGCAGGGGCGTGGGCGAAGGCCGTGCCCGGGGCGGCGGCCAGCAGTATGGATTCCGTGCGCATTCCCCGTGTATGCCATGTATTTGCGCCATGTTCAAGCCAAAAGTGTGGCATCAGAGGGCGCGAAAAGACGCGACAGGGGCTTTCGCGGCCCCGGCCAGCGGTCAGAACAGCGGAGCCTGGGTCTCGATGCGCCTGGGGCTTGTCACAAGCGCCAGGAACTCTCCCTTGGTCTCGGGAACGGGCAGACCGGCCCTTGTAAGCGCCACCCAGAGCGCCACGGAGCGCGCCTGACAATTCAGGGACTTCTCCGGGTTGAACTCGATATCCGAAAACGCCGCGTAGCGCAGCAAGGCTTCGCCCACCGCCGGGTTTTCGCGGGTTTTCTGGAGAAGCGCGGTGATATAGAGCCAGTCGTAGAACGCGGTGGTCGGCTGCAAGGGCCAATCCTCACCGAAGAACGAGAAACGCAGCAGGCAACCGGAGCTTTTCAGGCGCGGGTCGCGCTTGGCGTCCCACGGAAGCGCAGCGTGGAGGTCAGTAAACGGGCCGCCATGCTCGAAGACCTTGGCCCCCTGGAACGCGCACTCGACCGGGAAACTCCGCCCGGAGAAGGAAAGCTTCAGATTGAAAGCGGAGAGCGAGACGCCCAGGGCCTCGCGGGACTTGCTGGAGACTTCGAGGACAGGAGCGATGGACTTGGCAGAAGCCACCGCGTGCAGGTTGTCGACGCACTTCTGCTTTTGGCTTTTCGACATGCCAGGAGCCCAGACGAACTCGACTGAGGTTGTTCTCGGGGGCAGGGCGGGGAGGAAGAGGGGTCTAGTAGCCAAAATCTGGTACTCCCGGCGTCCACGCACCTAGCTTCCGTTCGACATCAGACGACATGCTATACTTGGTTTTGCGCTCCCAAAAGTAGCTGGCGTCGACCCGCAAAACAGTTTTTTGCCCCAACGCTGCGGGGGGGGGACGCATTTATCATTTTACCACATCTTTCCATGTCGCGCTCGTTCTCGAGCACAATCTCCTCAATGCACGCAGAAGAAATTATCCCAAACACAATCACCTCAGCCTGCAAGTGCGTCGGGCAAAATCGCGGCGTTTCTGGTACCCGACGCTGCCCATCGGGCAGCACCTCCGCGAACATCTCCTTGAACCGATGCTCGCTGCACCGTTCCCGGAAGTATCTCTCCACGTCGACGTCGAGCCGCGCTGCATACGGTGGCCCCGCATGGAACAGCCGGTACCGCCAGAACTCATTCGCGGCGGCGTTCATCCAGTAAAACCCGCATCTGTGCCCCAGCAGCACGTCCCTCGCACCAAGTTTCAGTACCGCGAACGTGCGGCTTGGGTCTATCCGCGCTCTAGAAAAGTACAGGCTATTCGGGAACGAAACCGAGCAACAGGTGCCGTTTGGGCACCCGTCGCGGCGCTGCTCGTCGGTGCCGCAGAACCTGTGCCCATCTTCCAGCAAGGTCAGGCGAGGGATAACGCCGTTTCGCAGGATCGACGGCACCGCGCGGATGTCCACGAAATGCACCAGGTGCTCAACCCCTCGTTCGCTTGCGGCGCGCCATACCGCTTGCCTTCGTTCGACGCTCTCCCGCGCACGCTGCTCCTTACGGCGCTTTTCCTCCGCTTCCTTACGACGCTTTTCCTTTTCCTCCTCCTCCTTACGGCGCCTTTCTTGCGCAGCTATCCGCGCTTCTCGCGCCCCCACGGTCTCCCACGGACGCCCGCGCTGCCACCGGTGCTGTTCCCACCCGCCGATTACCCGCAGTACAGCATCAAATGACTCGTCTCCTTGCTCTCGCGCTGCTCCCTCCGCCTCTACGAAATTAGCCGCCTCATCCCTGAGAGCCTGGAGCGCGGCTCCGCCCTGGGCTTCTGTGCCCGGAACCCGTGCCTGGCGCACCGCAGTTGGCGCGTCCGAGTACACAAACTGCAATTCACCTCGCTCCAAGTCGCCAAGTCGAACCAACCGCCCGTCCATCTGGCGCGCGGGCACAACTACAATGCGCCCGGACCCTGCTTCACGCCCGACAAAATATCCCTCGTGTTCATAGTACATAGAAGTTCCAAAAGCAGGAAAAAGTACACTGTACTAGGGGCTTCGGGCTAAGTCAACGGCGCTGTCATATAAGATTTTCACAAAAAATTTTGCAAAATTTTTCGCAATTCTACTCGCGCGGTCCCCCTCCCTACCCGTGGTTTCCGGAGAACCGAACGCGCCCCACTGCGCCTGGATCGCTGGCTCGACGAACGCCATGACTCCTGCTGGAGCCTGCTCACGGCCTGGAACCCGAACGGGCAAGCGCGACCAAAGGCCATCAACCACAGGGAGCAGGCAAGGCTGCGACGCTGGCTTTCCCGCCACGGCCTGGCGTTCTTCCCTGGCATGAACCTCGCCGCCTCCCGGAACTGGCCGTGCGAACCCACCTTTTTCGTCCCCGCGCTCACACGGGATGCCGCCTGCCGCCTCGCCCATCGTTTCGGACAAAACGCCTTCCTGTGGGGAAAGATCGGAAAGCCGGTGTACATGGGATTTTCCGGCTGATTTTGTTGTGTTTTGCATGTTCGCAAATCGGAAAAGTCCACCACTGCATCGACCGATGCCACATCCGAAATCGACGCGGCGCTGATTGCCCGGTACAAGGTGCCGCTTGCGCCCGTGCCGCCGCTCGTGCGGCGGATTGCCTGCGAACTGGTGTGGGAGCTGATCCACCTGAACCAGGGCAACTGCCCGAAGGCGGTGCATGAACTTGCCGAAACTGCGCGCCGCCTGCTGCGGGATTTGGCAACGGGCATCCTGCGCCTGGACGTGGAGGCCGTCGAATCCGGGCCGATCACCTCGGATGCCCGGATCATCACCACCAAGACGAGGATGGAATGGTGACGCAAATCCTCGTCATTCTTCGGGCCGAAGGCCCGTGGCAATGCCGCGCTTCGCTCGCAATGACGACAAAGTGGGGCTGGCTTCCAGCCAGCCAGGGATGGATGGGCGGCTGGAAGCCGCCCCCACTTTGCCAATGAATGACTCATGCTCTTTGACCTCTCCCAGCCCTTCGCCGAACAGGTCGACTTCTTCCGGCGGAGGCTTTCCGGGTACGCGGGCCTCTGGTCCGCGCACCCGGTCTTGCGGACGGCAACTTGAATTCCTTGCCTTCCGCGCAACGGAAGCGGGCGACGCTTCTACCTGTCTTTATCCCGCCAATACGATTCTTTTCAGCCGCAGGAAATGATCCTTGTATTCCCAGAAATAGATGTGGGACAATTCCACCGGCCCAATCTCATCGGACCAATCGTCTTGTGTCTCGATCTTCACGTGCAGGCGGATATGGATCACGGCTTGCTCCTGCCGAATGGAAAGTTGGTACACATATCGTTTGTCGTCATGATGAAAAGCCTTTTCCTGTTCTTCATCTGTTGCCAGGCATTTCCATTCCATCGCTGCAACAAAAGACTTCAAGTCTTTATAGGAACGCGCATCCGGAAACAAAAAGGCGAGATTTTTGTTAAAGTGGCGCAGCAGTTCCTTTTTCGTCAGGATGCCTTTGTAGCGGGAAATTTCAAAGCGCCCATCGTCCATGAGATGGCTTCCGATTTCAGCCTTGCTCATTTGTTTTTTGACAAGATGGGCGAATTGCGCCAGTGCGTTCTCGAAGACGCAAACCCTCTTTTGCCCTGACGCCTGCTCCATTGCCGCCTCCCCGGAACATGGCAATAAAAGCAAGAGGCAAAGACAAATGCTCCTGCGAAACTCGGTAAGTTTGCCAATGAGGGAATACTGGATTTGTTTCATTGTCGTTCATCATTTATCGGTTCAAGATTGAACTTTTTGCCGTTTTTGTTGATATATGAGGCGCTCTTTTCGCCGCCTTCGTTTATTGTGAAAATATATTGTCCGTTCTTTTTGCCATTGTATATCTCGTCATATATATAATCGTCGCCGTTTTTTGCGCTTAGAGAGAGCGTTATAAATTCGCTTTGCCCTTTGTATAATACGATGCCTTTCCCGTTGCCGCTTAAAGCTACGGCAAACTCAAAATTCTTTTTCAGTCCCGTAGAACTGAAATGCGTGAAACCTTCCCAGTAATTGTCGCCGCAGTCGTGTGCGAAAACGGCTGAATGCGTTTCTTCGTCATAAGTTAGAGCGCACTCTTCTTTTATTTTCTCCATTTTATTATTTACAACTTTATATGTTATATGTGTATCTATCGAACCATGATTAATCGCGTGCCAAGAGTCCTCTTTGATTGTTTTGGTTTTGGCGTCAAACTCCAGGCCATATCCGCTGAATTCGCTTGGAACAAACTCTTTTTTCTTCGGATCGTACAGAAAGTATGTTCTCTCTTCGTTGCCTTGTCGATCATATGCAACAAGGAGTGAAAAATCCTCAATTCCGTCAAAGTTATAATCGCCGACTTTTAAGCAACCTTCAGTTCCGCAATAAGAAACGTTTATATAAAAAATATCGTTTCCTTCGTCGCTGTTGGTTATTGTTTGAATATTTTCATTTGACGGTTTTTTGAAAATCCTAAGGCTTCCGTCTTGTTTACCGTATTCGGTATCCGTCGAGTGCGTAAGCCCTATATAATAATCTTTCGTCTCTTTGATCTCATGGATAGTGCGAAACCATTCCATCGCGCCGGCGAGGACAAATTTCTGTTTTTTTATGTCGTATTCGATTTCAGCCGCGTTATATTCGCTGTCGCATATTATTCCAAAACTAATCCGATCATGGCTTTCGGTGAAAAGAAAATTTACGTCGCAATAATTCGGCCATTCCGTATCCGCAAGCTCTTGAAACGGTTTGCCGTATTTGAATATCTCTATCTTCAGTCCGTTCGTCTTTTGCGGCACGGACTTTATGGTAAATTCGCCGAGCGTTATCGTATCGCCCATTCCTGCAAACGACGCGCCGCTCACGCACAACGCCGCTAAAAAGATGAATCTGAACATGTTCTCCTCCGTAATTGTAGCCGGGACGGATGATAGCACGAAATTCCCTGGCTCGGCTAAAGCCTGTCAAGGCCCCGTTTACCATGTCCGGAAAATCCTGTTTGACTTGATTTTCCCAGGAGTTCACTCCGGGTAATTTGTTATGAAACAATGGTTGTTTCATAAACCCTATGTGTTTGTAGAGCTTTTGGACGGACTGCCCGGGAAATACAACCGCCTGCCTTCGCATTCCTGGCGCGCCACAAATGCCACGGAAAATAGCCTGCGCGTGCATAATACGCTTGCATTCTGCTTCGGGGAGAATCCATAATCACGGAGTGAATCCGATTGGAGAACTTTCATGGCCTCTGCACGAACATCGGTATATGCGTTGCTTCTTGCCCTCCTTGCGGGAATGGTGGTTGCGGTGGTGTATCTTGCCCGTTTGGGAGAAGGCGCCGAGCCGTCTGCGGATGTCCAGACGCTTGCCCCCGGCTTGCCAGGCGTAAATCCCGACGCGCCGGGCGTCAGCCTGAAGCTGCGCTGCCGGGAAAATCTCTGCGTCTACGTGACCCCAACCGGGGAGGAAAAAGGGCGAGTCGTGCCGACCAAGATCTGGCCGGTTGCCGCGCATGGCTTGGCGCGGGTGCTGGTCAACGGCAAGTATGGTTACATCGACGCAGAAGGGAACGAGGCAATTCCCCTGCGCTATGCCTATGCCGGCGACTTTGAAGCGAACGGCCTTGCGCGGGTGGCGCTCACCGGCAGGAACGGCTGGATCAACACGCGCGGCCATGCCGTGATTCCCCTGCGCTACGATGAGGCCGCCTGGACTTTCGATGCCCATGGCCTTGCCAGGGTACGCCGCAACGGCAAGCATGGCTGGATCAACCCCCAGGGCGAGGAGGTCATTCCCCTGCAATACGACTGGGCGGACAATTTCGATGCCGAAGGACGAGCCATGGTCGAGAAGGCGGGGAAATACGGCTACATCAACATAACGGGAGAAACCATCATCCGACTCGAATTCGACGAGATCCGGAGCTTTGATTCCCGTGGAATGGCGGCGGCGCGGGTTAACGGGCGCTACGGATGGATCGACAAAAAGGGCGAGGTGGTGATCCCGACGCGTTTCGATGGCATCGGGCTGCATGGTTTCGATGGCGGACTGGCGTTGGTCCGGGTTGGGGGCAAGTGGGGCTACATCGACATCAGCGGCAAGGAAGTGATCCCGCCCCGCTACGATGCCGCGAAAGACTTCGGGCGCTACGGCCTTGCCAAGGTTAACCAGGGCGGCGTCCTGAATGGCCAGAGTATCCAGGGCGGGAAAACGGGCTGGGTCAATGGCAAGGGAGTCGAGGTCATCCCCTTGCGCTTCGATTGGACCGATGATTTCGGAGAAAATGGCCTCGCTTGCGTCAACGTCGGCGGCGCCTTGGGCAGTAACGGCGACATCCAGGGCGGCAAGTGGGGCTACATCAACACCCAGGGCGGAGAGATAATCCCTTTGGAATTCACGGAAATCCTGAAGTTCGATGCCAGCGGCCTTGCTGCCCTCAAGTCGGAAGAAGGCAAGTGGGGATGGTTCAGCGCCTCGGGCCGGGTTACGCCGCAACGCTTCGACGCGGTCTTTCCCTTCCACGGGAAGCTGCGCCTGGCTCGGGTACAGGTGTGGGACAAATGGGGCGTGGTGAATACGCAAGGCGAGGAGATCGTCCCCGCGCGCTTCGATCTGCTGGATGAATTCGGCCATCATGACCTGGCAAGGATGCGGATCAATGGTCGCTATGGCTACATCAACACCAGAGGCGAGGAAGTGATCCCGCCCACCTTCGACGAGGCCCGCCCCTTTGGTGTCGATGGATTCGCCCGGGTACGAACAGGCGAACAATGGCAAACCATCAACACCCAGGGAGAAATCGTAAACTAGTCCTGCGGACGGCAATTGTCCTGCGCGGACAGCGACAAAACCCATTCTTCGCATCAGGAGGCATCGCTGTTTGCAAGACCCCTCCGTCTGCAAGACAAAAGAGACGTTTCTGGTGCGTAATCGGGTGATTGGGAGGGGCCAGGGGTGGGTTGGTAGCCGGTATCATGGCGCTCTCTGTTTTCTGGCCTGCTTCCTACCGGATCGGGCGCGATTGCCTGACGAAGAAAATCCATTGCGTATAAAACCCTTCACCCCCCCTCCTCCTTCCTCCCGTTTGCTGCTCTCCGGCAACGAGGCCATCACCCGTGCCGTGTGGGAGGCGGGTGTGGCGGTAGCCGCCGCGTATCCGGGGGCGATTCGGGAGGCGCATGTGGGCATGCCTGAATTTCCGGTCAGGGGTTTCCTGAAAGGAATCATCAATGCAAGTTGAATCAATCGAGATCAGGAACTATCGCTTGTTCCGGGATACAAAACTGCTCAGGATTCCGCGCTTGTGCGTTCCGGTCTGCGCCAATGGCACAGGAAAATCAACCTTGTTCGCTGTGTTTTCCTTCCGGGGATTTGAGCGTGAGCCGATTGAAATTACACTTCAGCACCCATGATGCCTGAAGCCCCTCTTCCCCTTGCCGCCCTTGCGCGGGCCGGACGTGATCCGGAAACGCCATGTGTCTTCACGCTGCCGACGGGCGGATTGTTGCGGATTCTTCGCTTCGTGCGCGTCTTGCCGGGGCGGCGCTATGTGGGCATCGGGGAGTGGGAGGGGCGGCGCGTGTTCGCCAAGCTCTTCACCGGCCCCCGCGCCGGACGCGATTTTGGGCGCGAGACCACGGGCATCCGCCTGCTCACCGAACACGGCATCGAGACGCCGCGCCTTCTCGCCGCGCATCATGCGGGCCAGGAAGGCGGCTGGCTCCTCCTCGAACTGCTGGAAGACGCCGTTAATCTGGATGAACGCTGGAGGGCGCTGGAAGAAAAGCGCGACGCGACGGCCCGCGCAACGCAACGAAAAATACTGGCGGACGCCCTGCGCCTCATCGGCAGGCTGCACGCCCAGGGCCTCGCGCAGGACGACCTGCATCCCGGCAATCTCCTCTACCGGCAGGACACCCTGTATCTGGTCGATGGCGGTGGCATTCTCTCCTGCGCCTTGCGCGGAAGGCAATGTTTCCTGGAGAATCTCGCGCTCTTCTTCGCCCAGTTCCCGCCCCACTGGGATCATGCCGGGATGGATCTCCTCACCGCCTACGAGGTGGAATTTCCGCATAGCGTCGACCGAGCCAGACTGAACGCCGCCATCGCCCGCCAGCGCACCCGACGGATCGCGCATTTTTTGCGCAAGACGACGCGCGATTGCAGTCAGTTCCAGGTCGGGCGGCAGGGCTTTCTCGGCGCTTCCGGCTTTTGCGCCTTGCGGCGCGACGCGGCGGGAATCCTCATGCCCCTGCTCGCCAATCCCGACGCATGGATTGCGCGTGGAAAACCTTGCAAGCTGGGCGCTTCGGCCAGCGTACTGCGCCTGACCATTGACGGACAGGCGCTGATCCTCAAGCGTTACAACCTCAAGAACGCCGGACACCGACTGCGCCGCGCCCTGCGGGAGAGCCGCGCCGCGCATGCCTGGCGCGAGGGCAATCGTCTCATGGCGCTGGGCATCCCCACGGCCAGGCCGCTCGCCTTCCTGGAACGCCGCAAGCTGGGCTTGCGCGGCACTTCCTTCCTCGTCACGGAATTCGTGCGCGGCGATTCCCTCCTCACCCGCCTGCCCGCCGACTGGCCCGCGCACGCGCCCCTCCCGCAAGCCGAACTCACGGCGCTCGTGGAACTTTTCACGGATCTTACCCGCCTTTCCATCCGCCACGGCGACCTGAAAGGCAGCAACCTGATCTGGCAGGAAGAGGAGGAAAGCGGGCAAGACGAAGGGGACAAGAAAGGCGGACGCTGGGTTCTCATCGACCTGGACGCCACGCGCCAATACCAGAGCCGATCCCGCTTTTGCCGCGCCCACGTCCGCGACCGCCAACGCCTCCTCGCCAACTGGCCCCCGCAAAACCCGCTGCGCCACTGGCTGGAAACGCATCTGCCCAGGCTGGTTTCCGGGCAGGAGATGGAAGATTGAAAAGGCTGTGCGCAACACATGGATTGCCACGGAACGTTGCCCCTCGCTTGTATCGAGGTGTTGGATACGAGGTGTTGGATGTTTGTTCCCGTTCCTGCCGGCATTCCTCTCGTCACAAGCAAGCGCGGCGGCAATCCAGCGTCTCGCGGGCGGAACGGGCGTGTGGATTGCTGCGGGAAAAGCGCCGCTTCTGCCCTTTCCACAACGAAAAGCGGCCCAGTTTTCACCAGGCCGCAGACCACACATCTCCCAACCCAAGGAAATGTTCAGGGAAAATCTCAGAACGTGTGCCGGATGCCGAACTGAAGGCCGTTCTGGTATTTGTCGCCGCCATAGGCGCCATCGCCCGCAGCCACCACGACATTGCCGCCCACCTTCACGGGCGCGGTCTGGCGCGATTTGCTGTTGTGCGTATCCGCAATGGCGGCGAAGAGATTGGTGCGTTTGGAAAACGCATAGGTGTAACCCAGCGCGATTTGCCGACCCTTGCCGCTTTCCGCGCCCCAATCCAGTTCCGACTGGTTCCAGGAGGCGAGGAGCGCATGCTTGCCGAAGGGAAGGGTAACGCCCAGCATCCAGGCTTTCAGCTTCAGATCGTCATTGTCGACGCCCAAAACGTCGTTCCAGCGGTTCTGCTCATAGGCCGCCGCCAGCTTGACGGAACCGAAATCATAGGCTCCGGCGAGCGTCCAGTTGCTGACCTTGACCGCGTCGCTCCCTTCGCTCTTGATGCGGTGGTAGTTGAAGCCGATGTCCAGCGGGCCGTTGGTGTAGCGGGGCGTGATGGCGAACACGCGGTTGTCGCCGGAATTGCCAACGGCTTCCTGCGCCGTGGCGCTGTTGGAATAAGCCGCCGTGAGATTGAAGCCGCTCCAGGAAGGCGTTATGTAGGCCACGGCGTTATCCACGCGCTCGGGGTCGAAGAGGTTGGCGCCGCCGGTCGTCACGCCCGCCGCCAGCACATTGTGGTGCTGGCCCACCATGCCCCGCTTGAACGGGTCGATGGCAGACATCAGGGTATAGTGCGGCGCGTACAGCCGCCCGGCGATGACCGTGCCGAAGCTGCCGTTCAGCCCCACAAACGCCTGACGACCAAAGAGACGTCCGCCCTGTTTGGAGTTGCCGGTGTCCGCCTCGTAACCGGCTTCAATGGTAAACAGCGCCTTCACGCCATTCCCCAGGTCTTCCGTGCCCTTGAAGCCCAGGCGGCTGCCGGAGGAAATGCCGGAATCAATGCGGTTCTGGCTGTCGATGTGCTCATTGAGATGGTCGCCGCGGTGCGAAAATCCCATGTCGATGGAGCCGTAGATCTGCACATTGGAGGATTGGGCATGCGCGCCCGCCGAAAGAGCCGCCGCAATGCTGGCCGCCACGATCCATTGTTTGTTCCTTGCTTGCATCGCAAAAATCCTTGCTGGTGGTTGAAAACGCGATGGAGACTTTATCCTTGGCAAGTGACAAAGGCGTGACAGCCCGCATCCCGCTGCCAAACTGTTTCCGGAACGCAACACTCCCGTCCTGCCGCCGCGATGTTTTTCGGGCTACGGGAACTTCGTGGGCTAAATTGCCGTCCGCAGGACAAACTTTGCCGGAAAGCGTTTATAATCCATGCTCAAAGCATGGAAGGAAGCGAGCAAACAATGACAGACAATGATGAACTCTTCTTCGCGGAGGAGGAAGACGCTCCCGCAGCCGAGTCCGCGCAGGCGCCCCGCAGGCCCTGGGTGGTGATGATCGTGGATGACGAGCCGGGCATTCATTCCATTACCCGGCTGGCGCTCGCTGGTTTTGTTTTCGAGGGGCGCGCGCTGGAATTCATCAGCGCC
>JAISLJ010000145.1 GCA_031290955.1 Zoogloeaceae bacterium
CCTCTTCCTGCACGAGCGTCCGCTTCATCTCAACCCTCCTTGGAATTCCCAGGGAGATACTATGACGACCGGACAACTATCGCGCTACAAAGGTGGACAGATAGGAAGCTCGCTACACAGAAACCAACGCCCGGCTTCACAAGCGTGCAAAACCCTGTATAATGCGCGGCTCGTTCAGCGGGAAACCGCGAACAGACCGCAGGGGAGTCGCCAAGTTGGTAAGGCATCGGATTTTGATTCCGACATTCGTAGGTTCGAGTCCTGCCTCCCCTGCCATCCAGATTCTCCGGGCAGGCGTCTGTTTCGCCTGCCCGATTTGCTTTGCGGATGCACGGGGCGAAAATGCCGTATAACAGTCTGATGGTCTTCACCGGCAATGCCAATGCCAAACTGGCGGGCGATGTGGCCCAGGCCCTCAAGGTCAAACTGGGGCGCGCCCAGGTCGGACGCTTCTCCGATGGGGAAATCAGCGTGGAAATCGAGGAGCATGTGCGCGGTCATGATGTCTTCGTGATGCAATCCACCTGTGCGCCGACCAACGATAACCTCATGGAACTCATGGTCATGGTGGATGCCCTGAAACGCGCTTCCGCCGGGCGCATCACCGCCGTCATTCCCTATTTCGGCTATGCCCGGCAGGATCGCCGTCCCCGCTCCGCGCGCGTGCCCATCGCCGCCAGGCTGGTCGCCAATGTGCTGACGGCCTCCGGCGTCGACCGGGCGCTGACCATGGACCTGCACGCAGAACAGATCCAGGGCTTTTTCGATATTCCCGTAGACAACATCTATGCCCTCCCCATCCTGATGGAAGATATTCGCGGCGAGTGTTACGAACATCCGCTGGTTGTCGCGCCGGATCATGGCGGCGTTATCCGCGCCCGGTCGCTCGCCAAGCGGCTGGAATGCGAAATGGCCATCATCGACAAGCGCCGTCCCAAGGCCAATGTGGCCGAGGTGATGAACATCATCGGCGATGTCGATGGCCGCAGCTGTGTCATCATGGATGACATGGTGGATACTGCGGGCACCCTGTGCAATGCCGCCACGGCCTTGAAGCAAAGCGGCGCGAAGAAGGTGGTGGCCTACTGCACCCACCCGGTGCTTTCCGGCCCGGCGGTGGCGCGGATCGATGCCTCCGACCTGGATGCCCTCGTTGTGACGGACACCATCCCGCTGCGCCCTGACGCTGCCACTTCGCCGCGCATCCGCCAGCTTTCCGTCGCCCCCCTCCTGGCAGAGACCATTCGGCGCATCAGCCGTGATGATTCCGTCTCCTCCCTTTTTATCGACTAGTTTTTTCAACCTGCCGGTCTGGTCGCGGACCGGCTTTTTCATGGGAGACATTCATGTCCTCGTTTCAACTTTCCGCCCAGAAGCGCGTCGCGCAGGGATCGAGTGCGAGCCGCCGCCTGCGCCGCGCGGGCAAGGTGCCCGGCATTATCTATGGCGGCGGGCAAGCGCCCGAAGTCATCGAACTGGATCACAACCAGCTTTATCAGGGCTTGCGGAAGGAAGCTTTCCATTCCTCCGTCCTGAACATTGATCTCGAAGGCAAGACAGAGCAAGTCCTGCTGCGCGATTTCCAGGTGCACGCCTACAAGCCTTTGGCCCTGCATGTGGATTTCCAGCGTGTAGATGCGGCCCAGCGGCTGCATCAGAAGGTGCCGCTGCACTTCGTCAATGGCGATCTGGCGCCCGGCGTCAAGCTCTCCGGTGGTCAGATTGCGCATGTGCTCGCCGAACTGGAAATTTCCTGCCTGCCCACCGACCTGCCCGCCTTCATTGAGGTTGATCTCAAGAATCTCGCCGTCGGGGAATCGCTGCACATCTCGCAACTCACGCTGCCTCAGGGAGTCACGGCCCTGTTGCACCACGGCGACCAGCCTGTCGTCTCCTGCATCGTGAAGAAGGGCGGCGCAAGCGGCGAAACAAGCGAAGAACCTGCCGCGTCCCCCGCCGCCTAGGTCCTGCGGACGGCAATTTGTCTGCGGACGGGGGCGATCTGTCTGCGGATGGCGTTGTCTTGTGACGCTTGCCGTCCGCCCGGATTCTCCTGAAAAGGAACGCTTTGCCATGAAGAAGAAAACCGTCCGGCCCCTTGTTGCACTTGCTGCGCTCTTTCTCGCCGCATTGGCGGCAATGGCGATATACATCCTGACGGACGCGCCCTTGAGTCCGCAGGCGGAAAAGATGCTCCGGCACCAGCCGCCGCCAGTTCTCCCGGCAAGGAACGCCTTTGTTGGCATCGCGGGGTTGAACGCCCCGGCGGATGGCGATTTCATCCGGGCGGGCGAGGAAGACATCCGCCGCGCCCATCAGGATGCGCCGGGCCTTTCTCCCCGGCAGGAAACGCCGCAGAAAACGCAAGACCTCAAAGCCAGCGCCAAGTACGCCTACGCCTGCGACAAGGAAATGACCGAAGGCTGTCTGGCGGAAATTCGGGCGGACGCGCCAAACATCCGCAGGCTGCTGGCGGAAAACGAGACGCTTATCGCGCGTTATCTGGCAATCCAGGCCATGCCGGAATTTTCAAACGCGGTCGTGGCGTCGATGGCATTCTCCTTGCCATACAACGACCTCATGACGCTTTCCAAACTCTTGTCCGCCAGGGCGATTCTGGACATCCAGGCGGGCAATGTCCGGCAAGGTCTGGCATTCATCGAACAGGACATGGCGTTTTACCGGCGAACCCTTGCCGCGCCAGAAATCGGCCTGGTAGACATGATGGTCGCCGTGGCGCAAATCCGGCGGCAAGCCATCCTGCTCGCGCTGCTTGCCCAGGAGGCGCAACTGAGAGGCGAGACAGAACGGATCAAGGGGCTGCTGGCGCCGCTGGATTCGCCCAGGGAAACATTCCTGAACGCCCTGTGGCGCGAACAGGTCTTCGTGGGGCAAGGACTTTATCATCTTGCGGATACCGTGCGCCTGCGGGACGCCCAGTCAGATGGCGTATTGGATTTTGTCGCCCTGTTTCTCCTCCGCAAGAACATGACTCTCAATTTGGCGAGCGAGATTGGCGAGACCGAGAGAACCCTGATTCACGACACGCCGCTCGCGCAGTTGCGTGACATGCAGGAAAACTGGTGGAAGAAAGAAATTCGCCCGCGTGTGTGCGCCGTGTCGGAGGATGATTTTTACTGCCGCCACTGGAAGAATCGCACGGGTGAAATCCTGGCGACCATCGCGCCGCCCGCCCACGTTACGTATCTTTTCAAAGTCCATGACGCGGACGCCCATATCCGCCTTCTGCGCGCGCAACTGGAATTCCGGCAGGCGGCGGCGCAAGAATCCTCGCAGGACAAGGAATCCCCGGAGAAAATCCTCGCCCGTCTGGGGCCGGAAACCTTCAATCCCTACACCGGGCAGCCCTTCGCGTGGAATCCTGAACGCAAAACAATCGGGTTCATGTCCGCTGCCGCCAAGGATCAAAAATGGCGGGAAGTCCGTCTTGATTTCCCCGCGCCGTAACGGTCAGGATATGAATGCGCCTCGTCTGATCGTCGGTTTGGGCAATCCCGGTTCCGAGTATGCGGCTACGCGCCACAACACGGGCTTCTGGCTTGTGGATCGTCTGGCGGTGGAACGCTCGTTTTCGCTTGCCCCGCAGGCCCGGTTTTTCGGGCTGGCCGGACGGCAGGGCGATTGTCATTTCCTCAAGCCCACGACCTTCATGAACCGCTCCGGGCAGGCGGTCGGCGCGCTCGCCCGCTTTTATCGCATTCCTCCGGCGGAAATCCTTGTGGTGCATGACGATCTCGATTTGCCGCCGGGCGCGATCCGCCTCAAGCAGGGCGGCGGCAATGGTGGTCACAACGGCCTCAAGGATATCGAGGCCGCGCTTTCCACGTCGGCTTTCTGGCGCTTGCGTCTGGGCGTTGGGCATCCTCGCACGCTGGGGCTTTCCCAGCCGGTGCTGGATTTTGTCCTGCACCGCCCGCGCGCGGAGGAGCAGGAAGCCATTGACGCGGCCATCACCCGCTGCCTTGCCGCCTGGCCCACGCTTGCGGCAGGCGACTACAGCGCGGCGCAGCGCATCCTGCATCCTGCGGATGGCAATTGCCCTTCGGGCGGAAAAACCTTTCCAAACCTTTCCGGTGTGAAGCGTTTTTCGTCATCCTTGCCGGAAACACGGGAGGAATCCAGTCAATCATCAGAGGAACGGACATGAGTCTCAAATGCGGCATCGTCGGCCTGCCCAACGTCGGCAAATCCACGCTCTTCAACGCGCTGACCAAGGCGGGCATCGAGGCGGCGAATTATCCCTTCTGCACCATCGAGCCGAATGTTGGCATTGTCGAGGTGCCCGATGTTCGCCTCCGGCAACTGGCCGAAATCGTGCAGCCACAGAAAATCCAGCCCGCCATCGTCGAATTCGTGGATATCGCCGGCCTGGTCGCGGGCGCGTCCAAGGGCGAGGGATTGGGCAATCAGTTCCTCGCCAACATCCGCGAAACCGACGCCATCGTGCACGTCGTGCGCTGCTTTGCCGACGAGAATATCGTGCATGTTTCCGGCAACATCGACCCCATTCGTGATATCGAGGTCATCGATACGGAATTGGCGCTTGCCGACCTCGCCACGGTCGAGAAGGCCATCGCCCGCTACAAGCGGCAGGCGGCAGCGGGCGACAAGGAAGCCAGGGCAATGCTCGCGGCGCTGGAAAAATGTTTTGCGCATCTCGATGCGGGGCGCTCCGTTCGCGCCCTTGCGCTCGCGGAAGAGGAACGCGCCCTCCTCAAACCCCTGTGCCTCATCACCGCCAAGCCCGTGCTCTATGCCGCCAATGTGGCCGAAGATGGCTTCAGCGACAACCCGCATCTGGATGCCGTGCGGGCGCGCGCCGTCGCCGAGGGCGCGGAGAGCGCGGCTTTCTGCGCCGCGCTGGAAGCCGAGATCGCCGATCTGGATGAAGCCGACAAGCAGGATTTCCTCCTCTCCCTGGGTCTCGAAGAACCCGGCCTTGACCGCCTGATTCGCGCCGGGTACAAGCTCCTGGGCCTGCAAACCTATTTCACCGCCGGGGTGAAGGAAGTGCGCGCCTGGACGATCCACAGGGGCGATACCGCTCCCCGCGCTGCGGGCGTCATCCATAGCGATTTCGAGCGCGGCTTCATCCGCGCCCAGACCATCGCCTTTGACGATTTCATCCGCCACAAGGGAGAAACCGGCGCGAAAGAGGCCGGCAAAATGCGCGCGGAAGGCAAGGACTACGTGGTGCAGGACGGCGATGTGCTGAATTTCCTGTTCAATGTGTGAGCGCATCCCGGCGCGCCCGGACGAGAAGGGCAAAAGCACAAACGGCATCTTCCGTTTCCTCCGGGCGGCGCTGGACGAGGTGTTTCTTCCCTCTGCCTGCCTGCTCTGTGGCGCTTCTTCAGGGGGTGCGCCCATCTGCCCTGCCTGCGCGAATGATCTGCCCCGGCTCTCCGGCCCGTGCTGCCCGGTTTGTCTGGAAGCCACGCCCATCGGAGAACGTTGCGGCGCGTGCCAGAAGCATGCGCCACACTTTGATCGGAGCATCGCTCTTTATGACTATGCCTTCCCGCTGGACCGTCTGGTGCTGGCGCTGAAATACCACGCCCGCTTCGGCCTTGCCCGCCTCTGGGGACAGGAACTGGCGCGGTGCGTGGCGGAGTGCGCGAGCGGAACAGGGGGTGGGGCAGAAGGCGGGAGAAGCGCGGCAACAGGGAACGGAAGCGGTCTCGCCGGTACTGGTGATGGTGAACGCATCGTGCCGCTCCCTTTGCACGCGCAGCGTCTGGCCGGGCGCGGCTACAACCAGGCGCTGGAAATTGCGCGCCATCTCGCCCGTGCGACGGGCCTGCCGCTGGACGCGAAAAGTCTCATGAAATGTCGCGCCACCCCGCCACAGTCGGCATCCAGCCGCAAGGAGCGCCACAAGAATGTGCGCAACGCCTTCCTTTGTCAGGAAGACTTGCAAGGCACGCGCATCTGGCTTGTTGACGACGTGCTGACCACCGGCGCAACCCTCGACGAAGCTGCCCGCGTACTGAAACTGCACGGCGCAACCGAAGTCGTGGCCGTGCTTGTGGCGCGCACGCCCAAAGGGCGCAATTGAAAGGTGCTCGATCTGGCGGGCATTTCGCGCCCGAATGGGAAAGCCCCTTGGGAAAACCGTAGATTCTATCTGCTTTACGATGTGGTGGCCCGTTGTCCTGGCGGACGGCAATTGCCGTCCGCCAGGACCGTCATTGCGAGGGCCAAAGGCCCGTGGCAATCCACACACCAAGTTCCGCCGTGACACCGGTTTTTCTGGGTACGCGAGCCTCCAGCCGCAGGGGTTGCTGTGCACGGGACCAGTATCTGTGGGGGGGTTGAAACCCTGCCCCTACGCGGCGCATGGGGCAAACAGCGGACAGGATACCCGCCAGGGCGCGTTGCGGGATGTGGTGGTTGTAGGCTGCCAGGTAGCGCGTGAGGGTGGCTTTCCAGTTTCTTTGCGGAGGCAAAACGGGTTTGCTGGAGGATTTCCTGAATGCGACCGCTCATGCGCTCGACCATGCCGTTGGTTTGAGGATGGCGCAGCGGAATCAGGTGCCCGATCTTGCCCTGAGCGCATGCCTGATCGAGAGAATGCTCGCCACTGGCTTTCTTGTCTGCTCTGAGGAAGCGATCCGTGAATTGCGTGCCATTGTCGAAGGGATTCGAGAGGCACAGCCGGAAGACTCGCAAGGAGGCCTTTCTGTCGCGTGCCGTGGTCGGAATTCTGCGCGCTGATCGAGCCGTACTATCTAAAGGCGGGGAACGGAAAGCCGCCGGTGAGCGGATGTTGCACATGTACTTTCTGGCGAACTGGTTCAATCTGGCGGACGAAGCCTGCGAGGAGGCTGTACGACGTTCCCTTGTTCCGGGATTTCTGCCGGATAGACCTGGGGTATGATCGTGTGCCGGATGCGACGACCTTGCTCAAATTCCGTCATCTGCTCGAAGCGCACGATCTGGGCGCGGCGCTGTTCGCCAAGGTCGGCGAGTTGTTGCAGGCCAAGGGAGTAAAACTGTCGAGCGGAACGATTGTTGATGCCACGCTGATCGACGCGCCCTCCTCAACCAAGAATCGGGAGAAAAGCCGTGATTGGGCGGCTTGGTCAGTGAATCCTTGACTCCGGGAGGAGAATGTTTCATTCTGTCCAAGGAACACCACTCTCACTGAGGAAAATTGCCGTCCGCAAGTTCCGTTGTCAGCAACACAGGCTTGCGTCACCAAAAAGAACAGGGGAATCATGAGGAAAAAATTATCTCGGCCGGCAATGAAACAGGCGCTGAAGAATCCAGATACGCCGGTGGAAGTTCTGGCAGTGTTGGCGGAGGACAAAGATCTTGCGGTGCGTTACGCGGTGGCGCTGCATCCCAAAACCACCCCCGCCATGCTGGAAAAACTGGCGGAGACGGAATGGTCGAACGACGATGGAATTTTCCGGCGTGTGCTCACGGACCCGGCCACACCGTTTGCGCTTCTGGAACCCTTTGTGATATATGAAGATTTCTGGGTTGCTCTGGCGGTGCGCTCGAACACGCCTCCCGAGATCCTGGAATTTCTGGCGACCAGAGATGATTTGTTGGGACTGCACGCCGCCGTCGCGGCAAACCCGAATACGCCTGTCCACACGCTTGCGCAACTCGCGGACTGGTCGGAGGACGAGGAGGTGCACGAAAAGGTCGTGGCGAATCCGTCAGCACCCGCCGATCTCGTGCGCAGCATCGCGGACTGGCGGATACGCAAGTCCGCAGCGGAAAATCCGAGGACGCCCGCCGAGCAGCTCGCCAAACTTGCCGAAGACCCGAGTGATCTGGTGCGCATGAAGGTTGCGCAAAACCCGTCTACGCCTGCTCATGCGCTTGCGGGACTTGCATGGGATCAGGATCGTTTTGTACGCGAGGCGGTTGCGGGCAACCCGTCCACACCCGCCGATACGCTCGTAAAACTTGTCAAGGAGCACGCCGAGGAAGTCCTGAGAAACCCGTCCGCCGATTCGGTCGACTTGCTGGCGCGCATGAAAGCCGCGAGAAACCCGACTACGCCCGCTCGTGTGCTCGCGGAATTTGCGGATGACCCGGATGGCTTTATCCGCAACGCGGTCGCGGGCAATCCGTCCACGCCTGCCGATGCGCTCACGAAACTGGTCAAGGAGTTCCCCGAGAAAGTCTTGAAAAACCCATCCGCTTCCGTCGACTTGCTGGCAAAGTTCGTACGATCCGAGGATAAATGGAAGCGTAAATGGATCGCGGAACACCCGTCTCTTCCGGTCGACCTGCTCACGAAACTCGCGCAAGACCCGGAAGTCGACGTGCGCGTGGCAGTAACCAGAAACCCCGCCACCCCGCGCAATCTGCTCGGGATGCTGGCCAGAAAGGATAGTCACCCCCTCGTGCGATACCTCGCCCTGCCGCGCTTGCAGCGTGGAAGGGACTCATGACGGGAAAGAAAAATGGCCGCGGCTGGCCGGGAGATGCCCGCCGAAATGCTGGAAAGCCTGGCGCGAAAGCAGCGCGCATAGGTTAGCGTGAAAGAACCGTAGCTGAAGGCAAAAGAGTCTCTGACATTGAAGTCCTAATTGATGCTGTGGGCATGTAGCATGTCTCTCACTCAAATGTGTTTTGCGGATGGCAATCTTCTACCATCGCCATCCGCAAGCTCCTGATCCGCTTACAATTCCAGTGCTCGCATTGGCGGCACTGTTCAACACGAGGAAATTTCATTCATGTCCATTGATTCCCTTTCGCCCGACCTGAAGGCGGGCATTCTGGCGGAGGCTTTGCCGTACATCCGCAAGTTCCATCGCAAGACCATCGTAATCAAATATGGCGGCAACGCCATGACGGACGAGCGCCTGAAGCAGTGTTTCGCGCGTGATGTCGTGCTCCTGAAGCTGGTCGGGATGAATGTGGTGGTGGTGCATGGCGGCGGCCCCCAGATCGAAGAGCTTCTTGCGCGGATCGGCAAGAAGGGCGAGTTTGTCCAGGGCATGCGCGTCACGGACGCGGAGACGATGGCGGTTGTGGAAATGGTGCTGGGCGGGCAGGTGAACAAGGATGTGGTCAATCTCATCAACCAGGCAGGCGGCAAGGCTGTGGGACTCACCGGGAAGGATGGCAACCTCATCCGGGCGCGCAAGCTCCTCCTGCCCAACCGCGAGAACCCCGGCGGACAGATTGATGTCGGGCAGGTGGGCGACATTACTGCCATTGATCCTTCCGTGATCGGCCTTCTCGATTCCGGGGATTTTATTCCCGTGATCGCGCCCATCGGCGTTGGTCGGGAGGGCGAGACCTACAACATCAATGCGGATGTGGTTGCGGGCAAGATTGCCGAGATACTGCGAGCGGAAAAGCTGGTGCTCCTCACCAACACGCCCGGCGTGCTGGACAAATCCGGCGCGCTGCTCACCGGCATCACGCCTAGGGAGATCGACACGATGGTGGAAGACGGCACCCTTTCCGGCGGCATGCTGCCCAAGATCAGCGCCGCCCTGGACGCAGCCCGGAACGGCGTGAAGAGTGTGCACATCATCGATGGTCGCGTCGAGCACGCCCTGCTCCTGGAAATCCTGACCGACCACGGCGTCGGCACCATGATTAAAAGCCGCTGAGACCGGGCAAATATCGCATCCGTATAGTGATAGGCTTCGGTAACGAACAATTCTTGTCATTGCGAGGAGCAAGGCGACGCGGCAATCCACACACCCTTTCTGCCCGCGAGACGCCAGATTGTTTCCCGTCACGCCTATGGCTCATGGCGTTTTTCCTGCGGAAAAGGCGTGTGGATTGCCACCGGGCCTTTGGCCCTCGCAATGACGAAGATTTGAATGTCTGTTCTGCCGGAACGCTGGAAGCAGTTACCATCGCTTCGTATGGAAGAACTCCCTCTTCCGGCCCTTCGCATTGTTACAGGGCTGCGTCCCGGAGAATGGAGGGAGCACGGCATTCCGGATTGCTTCATTCACGATGACAATTGATGATCTCCCGCCACTCGCGTTGTACGTGCATTTTCCCTGGTGCGTACAAAAGTGCCCGTATTGCGACTTCAATTCCCATGCCGTGGATGCGGGTGGTGTGCCGGAGGAGGTCTATCTTGCGGCGCTTCTTGCCGATCTGGAACACGCCTTGCCGCAGCTTTCGGGACGCGCGCTGGCGAGTGTTTTCCTGGGCGGCGGCACACCCAGCCTGTTTTCCCCGTCCGGGCTGGAACGCCTTTTGGCGGGCATCCGGACGCGCCTTCCCTTGCCTGCCGATGCGGAAATCACGCTGGAAGCCAATCCCGGCGCCTTCCGCGAACATCTGGCGGAGGCCGAATACATCGGCTTTCGCCAGACCGGCATCAACCGGATTTCATTGGGCATCCAAAGTTTCAACGCCGCGCATCTCGCCGCCCTGGGACGCATCCACGGTCGGGCGGAAGCCTTGCGGGCCGCGGAACTGGCCGCGCGTCACTTTGCAACGCGCAACTTCGACCTGATGTATGGACTTCCCCAGCAAACGCTGGCCGAGGCGCTCGCCGACCTGGAAACCGCCCTCCGGTTCGCCCCCACGCACCTTTCCTGCTACCAGCTTACCGTGGAGGCCCACACCCGTTTTTCCGCCTGTCCGCCGCAATTGCCCGATGCCGACCTGTGCGCCGACATGGGGGACGCTATCGAGGCGCGTCTTTTGGCTGCGGGTTTCCGGCACTACGAGACTTCCGCCTTCGCCCTGCCCGGACACATGTGTCGCCACAACCGCAACTACTGGGAGTTCGGCGATTACCTGGGCATCGGCGCGGGCGCGCACGGCAAGCTCACCTTCCCCGATGGCCGCATCCTGCGCCAGATGCGCTGGAAGCATCCGGAGGCGTATCTCCGGCACGTCGCGGCGGGCGATCCCGTGCAGGAAGAGCACGCGATCCCGGTAACGGAACGCCCCATCGAATTCCTGATGAACGCGCTGCGCCTCACGGAAGGTTTTGATCCCACGCTCTTTTCCAAACGCACCGGCCTGCCGCTCACAAGCATCCTCCCCACCCTTGAAGCCGCCGCCCGCGAAGGCTGGCTGAAAATCGACGCCACCCGCATCATCCCCGAGAAACAAGGCCAACACTTCCTCAACCGTTTGCTGGAACGTTTTCTGTAATTTGGGGACACCCATATGAAGACAGGGCGGTTGCGCCCGAAATCCAGCCCCTTGGAAAGAGAAAAACCCAAGGAACCCCTGAACAAGTCGCTCGCATAGTTGTCGCGTTTATCATATTGCGATAAAATCTGAATAAATCTCTTCAGGAAGGGAAGACCATGAAGCAACAGACATTCGCAACGGTGACAG
>JAISLJ010000146.1 GCA_031290955.1 Zoogloeaceae bacterium
GTATATTCTGCGGTACCCCAGAACAGATTAGCAGCAATGTTGTTCGATTTTTTAACGCCTAAAGGCACCAAGTAACGCTTCCCCTCTTGGCTGGTGGTAATCCCCAGAGGACGTCCATCGCGGGACAGTTCGATAATGAAGGGAATTTCCTTCTTTTCCCAGCCAAAGACCGGCAGATGGCGGCTGGGATCGGGATCATCCGCCTTGCGCTGGTAATAATCGTGGAGTGCTTGCAGGATCATTGCGCCACCTGTACCTGTGTCAGATCGATCACACCCTGGCGCATTTCGGCGCGGAAAAAGCGCGGCGCGGGGGATTCCGGCGTTGAAAAATCCAGGTCGTAGAGCATCCAGCCCAAATCCCGATCTTCGGCAATGGCGGGCGCTTCCTGTTCAGGTTGCGTGACCAGCCGGAAGCGGGCGGCAAATTCCCGGCAGCCCAGGTAAGGCTGATTGACGCATTGCCCTTTTTCCGCCCGGCGTTGAAACATTTCCCGGTATTTCGTCGGGTTTTGCAGCGCGTCCGCGCCGACCGCAACCAGGTCGGCATACAGTCGGTAAGCCACATCGCGCAGGAAAAGTCCGGCGCGTTGCTGGCGCTCTTCCTCAATATAGATGCCCAGATTCCCCTGACCGACGCGCGCGGCACTCTGGACATTGCGCACGGAAGCCTTCGCGCCAAGCTCATTGCGCCGCACACTGATCCAGCGGATGGGTTTCAGCACCTCGATGCGCCGTATCTCCCAGCGAATCGCGGGCTTCCAGAGGATAGCCTCGAATACGGAGCGCGCCGCTGATGGCGTGATGACATCCGACGACACACGCTCCACTTTCATCTCAGGGCGCGTAAAACAGGCAAAGTCCCCGGAGACCTCCAGACAAAAACGGTTCAAGACACACCTCCTTTGAGGCTTCTACATAATGGCGTGGAATTCTAACATAGTGTTCCATATAGTGGTAACGATTTTTCTGTTATAGGGTAACATTCAGTTTCGCCGAATACACAGGCGTGGATTGAAACCATATTGTGGTTGCCTTTGGCATGGTACAGAACCAGAGCCGGATCCCTCCGGCTCTGGCCTGTCACAGCACCAATGCCCCCGGATCGCCCGGTACACCGTCCACATTGACGCCCAGCGCCTTGTCATAGAGCAGGTCGTTTGCTTCCGACTGCACATACAATCCGGGACAATCGCTGCCCAGCGGCTCGATGTCGCCTTGTTCGAGCAGGCGTTTGATGTCCCATCGGTAGAGCGTGACGCCATAGCGTTGCAGCTTGCGCATGAGCCAGCGCTCTGGGCCTTGTTGCTTCAGTCGCTGGAGCCACATGTCGATCCCGCCAGCGTTTTCTTCGCTGCCATCATCATTTTCATCGCGCTGGTAACGGACAAAGACCGTCGCGCCTTCCTCGTTGTCAATCAGATGAAAGGCTTCCGCCGCATCACGGAATCTGACTGCGCCTGTTCTCCGATCCACACGCAACATATCGCAAATCCCCTTTGCGTCCAAAATGGCATCGCCATAGAGCTTGCGAAAATACCCGGCGAAACGTTCGACGCCCACCGGGTCTTCCTCTGGATGCAAGCCTGCCCACAATTGGCGGGTCTTTTCAGCCGCCATGCGCAGCAATCCTGGTGGCGCGGGTTGGGGCGGCACGAACACGTAGACATCGCCCTTTTCCAGCCGCCCTTCCCGATTGCAGCGCCCGGCGGCCTGGACAAGGGAATCCAGCCCCGCCAGGGCGCGATAGACCACCGGGAAATCCAGATCCACGCCCGCCTCGACCAGTTGCGTGCTGATGACCCGAATCGGCGCGGGAGTCTCTTCCGCCGCCAGCGCCTGTCGCCGCGCCGACAGGGCGGTCTTGAGCGTCCGAATCACGTCGCTGCGATGATGGGCGCACATCAGGCCAGACAGATGCCACAGGTTGCGCGGATCGCGCCTTTTCATGCGCTGGTAGAGATCACGCGCGTCGGCGCGGCGACCCACAATGACCAGGACGGCATCATGCCGCATGATCTCATCCGCCAGATTTTCCCAATCGCAAGGCTGTGCGCAATCGGCGGGAAGATGAAAGCGCACCCGTTCCAGCGCGGCATAGAGTCCGGGCACGTCATCCACGATTTCCCGCACCTCGCCCGGCGCGAACCCGCGCAATCCGCGTTCACCCGCCAGATCAAAACTGACGCGGGCTTCCAGCGTCGGTTGCGTTGCCGTGCACAACACCAGGCTGACGCCATAATCCCGCACCAACAGGCGCAGGACATCGATCACCGGCTGGAGGTAGGCCACGGGCAACAATTGCGCCTCGTCCAGCACGATGACGCTCTCCGCCAGATTGTGCAGCTTGCGGCAGCGGGAAGTCTTGCGGGCAAACAGGCTTTCCAGCAACTGCACGTTGGTGGTGACGACCAGCGGAGCGTCCCAGTTTTCGCAGGCGAGCCGGGAACGCGCCGTTTCCTGCCGCTCGTCCATTTCCGCGTTGCTGTGATGCTCGATGACGTTTTCCTTGCCAAGAATGGCGCTGAAGACATCCGCCGTCTGCTCGATGATGCTGGTATATGGAATGGCGTAGATGACCCGGCGCTTGCCGTGCAGCTGCGCGTGTCGCAGGGCAAACGCCAGACTGGAGAGCGTCTTGCCGCCGCCGGTGGGAACGGTGAGGCTGAAAACGCCCGGCGTCAGCGTGGCCTTGGCGCGGCAAGCCTGCAAGACTTCGGCGCGCTTCCGGTTGACAGGCTGTTCTGCTTCCCCGCGCTGGACAAGCTGCTGCGCCATATCCCCCAGATGCTTCGTCAACAGGTCTTCCATTTTTGACAGCGACAAGAATCCCTTGCGGGTATGCGCCTTGGGAGGCGACATGAAGGCTTCGGTATCCAGGAAATCCGCATCCACCAGACAGGAAAACAACATGCGCACCCAGAGCGCGAAACGACCGGGAATGACTTCGTTCTTCCTGATGTTGTCGGTCTTGATGCTGCCGACTTCCGGCCACGCCAGTCTGGGCCGGAGAATGGCATCGGGAATGTCGGCCGCCAGCGCGTCACGCGCCTCTCTTTGGGCGTCGTCGGTTTGAAAACGCGCTTCCAAGCCTTTATCGAACCAATTATCCAGCCCGCTATGGTGTCCGGCGATCAAGTAGGAAAGGATGCAGGCAAAGGCGGCGCCCAGGCGAGGTTCCTGTTCGGGCAGATATTTTTGCGCCCACAACGCCCCGGCGGCCGAATGCGTTTTATCGGCCCCCGCCACCCGACCTTCGATGTGCGCGTCCGGGTCGCCGCATTGCCGGATGTAACGCTGGAATCCGGCGCGAAATTTGCCAAGGTCATGCCAGATGCCTGCCCATTCCGCCCAAATCCCGGCGCCAAACACGGCGGCAAACTTCGCCGCTTGCCGCGCGACTGCCTGTTGATGATCCGCCAGGTCGTGGGGCAGGAGTTTTCCATTCTCCTGTCGCAGGTGGGCAAGGAAGCACACTGCAGAGGAACTCCCGCCCCAATTGGAAATGTTTTCTTCCATCACGAAACTCCCCGATGTATTCGCTACAAGACACTGGGATTGTACGCCACGCCTGTCGGTTTTGGAGGACGATGCGAGGAGTCGTCTGAAATGGAATTTCCCGACTTCCCCGAAAATTTCCCAACATTGCGGGGGAAGTCCTGATTTGCTTATAATGCCACGCTTCATGATTCCTCGCGCCCGCGCTCTGGCGCTCCTCTCCATGCCCAATCATATCGTCATCACCGGCGCGGCCGGGTTCATTGGTTCCAATCTCATCCGGGCGCTGAACCGGCGCGGGGAGACGGAGATCATTGCCGTCGACCACCTTGCGCACTCGGAAAAATTCCGGAACCTGGTCGATTGTGACATCGCGGATTTCCTCGACAAGGAGGATTTCATCGAGCGCCTCCAGCACGGCTGGTTCGATGGCGCGGTGCGCGCCGTCCTGCACGAGGGAGCCTGTTCCAACACGATGGAAACCGATGGCCGCTACATGATGGAAAACAACTACCGCTATTCCGCCATCCTGCTGGATTGGTGCCTGGGGGAAGAAGTGCCCTTCCTCTACGCCTCCTCGGCGGCGGTCTATGGTGGAGGCAAGGTGTTCGTCGAGGCGCGCGAGCACGAGGCGCCGCTCAACATCTATGGCTATTCCAAGTTCCTGTTCGACCAGTTCGTGCGCCGACGCTTGCCGGAGGCTTCCAGCCAGATTGTGGGCCTGCGCTATTTCAACGTCTATGGCCCAAGGGAGCAGCACAAGGAGCGCATGGCCTCGGTGGCCTATCACCATTTCCGGGAATTCATGGAACAGAAGAAGGTACGACTTTTCGCGGCTTCGCACGGCTATGCCGACGGCGCGCAATTGCGGGATTTCATCCATGTGGATGATGTGGCCCATGTCAATCTCTTCTTCCTGGATCACCCGGAACAATCCGGCATTTTCAACGTGGGCACCGGGCGGGCGCAGAGTTTCAACGATATCGCCCTCGCCGCGGTGAACGGTTGCCGGGCGCTGGCTGGGGAAGCGGCCTTGACGCTGGAGGAAATCGTCGGGCGCGGCTTTCTGGAATACATTCCCTTGCCTGAATCCCTAGAAGGAAAATACCAGCCCTTTACCGAAGCCGACCTTGCCCGCCTGCGTTCGGCGGGCTACGAGCAAGCTTTCGCCTCGGTGGAAGAGGGCGTTGCCCGCTATGTAGCCTGGCTTGGGCAACACGCATGAATCCCGCCTTCCGTTTCCGGACGCTCGACGAATTCGTCGGCAACACGCCGCTTGTGCAGTTGAAACGCCTGCCGGGCGAGGAAAACCTGCGCCGCAACAATGTCATCCTCGTCAAGCTGGAGGGCAACAATCCCGCCGGTTCGGTCAAGGATCGGCCCGCGCTTTCCATGATTGCCCACGCTGAGGCGCGGGGCGACATCCGGCCAGGGGATACCCTGATCGAAGCTACTTCCGGCAATACCGGCATCGCCCTGGCGATGGCCGCCGCCATGCGCGGCTACCGGATGATTCTGGTCATGCCGGAAAACCAGAGTCTGGAGCGGCGGCAGACCATGCGGGCCTACGGCGCGGAACTGGTGCTCACGCCCAAGGCGGGCGGCATGGAGTTGGCGCGAGACGTAGCCAACCGCATGCGCGACGAAGGCCAGGGCCACATCCTGGACCAGTTCGCCAACCCGGATAATCCGCTCGCCCATTTCGAGGGCACCGGCCCCGAAATCTGGCGGGATACGGCGGGTTCCATCTCGCATCTCGTTTCCGCTATGGGCACCACGGGCACCCTCATGGGCGTTTCCCGTTTCCTGAAGGCGCAGAATCCTGATATTCGCATCATTGGCTGCCAGCCGGAGGAGGGGAGCCAGATTCCCGGCATCCGCAAGTGGCCGGAAGCCTATCTGCCGCGCATCTATGAGCGCGAGCGGGTCGACCAGTTGGAATCCGTCTCCCAAACCGATGCAGAAGAAATCACCCGGCGTCTCGCCCGGGAGGAAGGCATCTTCGCGGGGATTTCCTCAGGCGGCGCGCTGGCGGTGGCGCTGCGCGTCGCGGCAAGCGTGGAAAATGCCGTGATCGTCTCCATCATCTGCGACCGCGGCGACCGCTACCTCTCCACCGGAGTCTTCCCCGCGTAAGAAGCGGGAGCGTCAGCTTCCGTCGTTTGGCGACAGGCGACAGGCAATATCAGAAGGAAGCTCGCGCCACTCATACCATTTGGAAGAATACAGTTTTCCATTTTCCCGGTAATAATATTCGACACGCTCGCATCTCCTGTAACGGTTGAAAATGAAAAACCGCCTGTCCTGCGTAACCCTTTCGCGCACGATAACGCGGTGGTCCTGATCCCTTCGGATGAGGACATAGGCATTGAGTTTTTCCGCTTCCTGCCGGGAAATACGCTCGCTGCCGTCGTCAAGGAACCACACTTTGTCAGCGCGGGGACGATGGTGCTCGGGATGCCCGCGCTCGTCGCGTCTTGCCATGACAATATTTTCTGGCGCAAAAATATACGGTCTGCAATTCTGGATGTTTTCAAAAGAAAGCAACTCCCCGTTTTTTGCGTAAACATACTCAAAATGAAAATGGCACTTGCCGCCGTGGTCAAAGAGGTTCTGGATGGTTGCAATCCTGCCTTTCTCATCCCTGCGCACGACCAGGAATGTTCCCTGGGCATCCGCCTCCGCTGTTTTCCTGTCGGCAATTCTTTCCGTGACGCCATAGGGATGCCGGTAATTGGTGTAGAAAGAACGGTAATACTCAAGATTGTCCGCCGCCATGGCTGCGTCCCCCAGGAAAAACGCGAGCAGGAAAATTGCCTTGCCGAGTCGCATTTGTCGTCTCCCGCGCATGAAAAATATCGGCCAGCGTGAAAATTGAATCGAATCGTGAATCGTGCGCACTTGCCGGGGCGATTATACCAAAGTGCTTGGCAGGAAGACGGAGTTTCGGTATAAAGTGCGGCATTGTCCAATGGAGGCTGTGGATGCGCTACCCGTATGGAGATTCAGGATTCGTTCATCATCGGATGTGTTGCCGATTCTTCCGTTTCCCTTGTTTCTGCCTTCTTCTGTTCTTTTGCGCGACCCGTGCCTTGCCTGCCTTTCCGCTTCCGGAAATCTCGGGGGAACTCCGGTTGGGCGAGATTCGGCATCCGTATTTTTCGGCGCGGGATTTGCGTCTTTCCCTTGCCGGGGCGGGCGGACAGCTTACGCTGGGGCAAGTGGAGATCGGCGGCCAGCATTGGCGTGCGCTGCGCCTTGTCTGCGCGCGGCTTGGGCGGGAGATCGAAGCGTTCCACTGCACGGGCGGCACGCTCCATCTGCCCGGCGTATTGCCGCTGACGCTTGACCTGCGCCAGAAAGGAACTCGCTGGCGGCTTCAGCTTCGCACCAAAGAAGCAGAAGAACACTGGGATTTGCGCTATGAGCCTTCCGGCATGCGTCTGCTTGTCCGCAACGGCGCGCCGGACCTGCTCGTCCGCCTTGTGCCACAACTCGCGCCCTTGCAGGCGTGGAAGCTGTCCGGCCGGTTTTCCGGGGAGATTCACCTCGCAATGCGTCCGGAAGGCCAGGTTCTCAGCGGCAAGCTCGCGCTGGAGGAAGGCGGCTTCTCGGCTCCGGACGCCCTGCGCGCCGCAGAGAAACTCGCGGCGACGCTGGAGATTCAGGGCCGGGAACACCGTGGTCTCTGGCATCTGGAGGGCGGGCTGATCTGGCAAGGCGGGCTGGTGTATCACGATCCCTTGCTGATCCAGTCCGAAGGGCAATCCCTGCGTTTTTCCGGCACGCTGGCGGGGGAAACGTGGACGCTGCACGCCGCTCGTTTCGATTGGCCGCAGATCGGGCAGATCACCCTTGCCGCCCACGGCAACGGGAAGGGCATTCAGGAAGGCCGCCTCGACGCGGCGCTGGCCCTTGCGCCCTTGGGAGAGCGCCTGTTGCGCCCCGTGCTCGCCAGCCGGGATTTTCCTGTGGCGGAGCTTTCTGGAGAACTGACACTGCGGGCGGATTGGGAATCCGGTCGCCTTGCCCAACTGGAACTCCGCCCCCAGGAAGGCGGCTTTCGCCTGCAAAACGGACGCTTCGGCTTCGCGGGCCTGACGGGGCGGCTCCTCTGGCGGCAGGAAGGGGCGGGCGAGGGAGAGTTCACGGTCGGGGAACTGCGTCTGGGGCGCGTGGCAAGCAGTGCCTTCCCGCTCTCGCTGGCCGTGTGGCCCCGCGGCTTCGCGCTCGTGCGTCCGGTGACGATTCCCATCCTGGAAAGCAGACTCGTCATCCAGCATCTGGCGGCAGGAGTCAATGCGGAACTGGGGGAACTGGAAGGCGCATTGGGTCTTTCGCTCCATCCTGTGCCGCTGGAACGGCTCACGGAGGCGCTGGAACTCCCGCGCATGCAGGGGCTGCTTGCCGCCGAACTGCCGGCAATCCGCTACCGCAAGCACGAAGCGGCGCTGGATGGCGCGCTGGCGATCCAGGTCTTTGATGGCTACCTGTATTGCAATGAACTGCGCCTGATCGAACCGTTCGGCGAGCGTTCCCGCCTCATCGCGGATGTGGAAGCGCGGCACATCGATCTTGAACAACTGACGCGCACTTTCTCTTTTGGGCAAGTCAGCGGTTTTGTGGATGCGCACCTCACCGGGCTGGAACTCGCCGACAGACGGGCGCTGGCCTTCGATGCCCGGATCGAGAGCAGTCCCGGAAATTATCGGAAGCGCATCAGCCAGCGCGCCGTGGATCACATTGCCGCGCTGGGCGGAGGCGGCGCGGTGGCGGCGATCCAGGCCAGCGCGCTGCGCTTCTTCCAGGATTTCGGCTACCGACGCATCGGCCTTGCCTGCCGTCTCGAAAACGGCGTCTGCCAGATGCAGGGCATCGCGGGCATGGAACAGGGAACGCGCTATACCATCATCGAAGGCGGCGGTATCCCGGCGCTGACGGTCCAGGGCTACAACCGCCGCATGGACTGGGAAGAATTCATCATCCGCCTGAAAGCGGCAATCAACAATCAGGAAGGGCCGCTAATCCGGTAGGCAGAAGACGAAACGGTTATAACGATAGGCGGTTTCATCGTTTTTTAACAAATTCTACGGCAGCGGCCAGACCATTTCCGACAAAGTCCCCTGCCTCAGTAAAACGCGAAGGAATGACCAGTTCGCCTTTTCTATTGATATCGCCATAACCGCGCTTGCCCAAATGGATACTGGACAAATCTGCGGGATTGTTTTTTTTCGTCACTGAAATTGCCGCAAGCCATCACCGGCACGACCGAGAGACGCAAGAACAGCAGGGATTTCAAGCGCAAGAGGAAGGGCATGATGATGTTCTCCATGATTCGTTGGGAAAGAAGGGCGCTTCCAGAAAACGGAAAGTGGAAGCGGCATCGCCGGAAGGCAGGAGGTTATTTTTCATCTTTTTACTTTACGTCCTGTTCCGCGCAAATATGCTCGGCGGATTTTTGGGGCCAGACAATTTCATCTTTTGCGTTCTTCAAAACCATTGTTCCACAAACCAAAGTCTCCAGGAGCACAAACTGCATGTTTCGATCAATCATCCCGAGCCGTCCCTCCTCCTTGACCCAGGCCAGACCATTTTCGGCAAAGTTCCCTGCGTCGTCGAAGCGCAGGGGAATGACGAACTTGCCCCGTTTGTCAATATAACCCACCTTGCCATTTTCCATGACGCCAGCTAGGCCATTGTCGGTAAAGGTGTATGCGAAATCGAAGCGCGGTGGAATGGCGAATTTTCCCTGCTTGCTGATGAATCCCCATTTTCCTTTCGCTTCGACGGCAGCCAGGCCGTTATCGGCAAAAGACCACGCATCGTCGAAACGCGGCGGGATGATGAACTTTCCCTGCTGGTCGATGTATCCCCATTTGCCTTTTTCCTTGACGGGCGCTAGACCGTTGTCGGCAAAGGGCCTTGCGTCGTCGAAACGCGACGGGATAACGAACTTGCCTTGTTGGTCAATGTATCCGCATTTGCCTTTTTCCATGACAGGCGCCAGGCCGCCGTCGGCAAAGCCCCATGTGGCGGCGAAACGTGGCGGGATGATGAACTTGCCTCGCTGGTCAATGAATCCCCATCCGCTATTTTCCTTGACGGGCGCCAGACCATTGTCGGCAAAGGGCAGCGCCAAGTCGAAACGCAGCGGGATGATGAACTTTCCCTGCTGGTCGATGTATCCCCATTTGCCTTTTTCCTTGACGGGCGCCAGACCATTGTTGGCAAAGGGGAATGCGTCATCAAAACGAAGCGGGATGCGCAGTTCGCCTTTCCCGTTGATGTAACCGTATTGGCCATGAAAGGAGATCATGCGCAAGTCCGCAGGATTGCTTTCCACACAGGCAGCCTCGCCGCCAACCATCAGCAACAGTACCGCGAAGCTCAAGAACAGCAGAGATTTCAAAGGCAAAAGGAAAGGCATGATGTTCTCCATGAATTCGTTGGGAAAGAAGGGGGGTTCCCGCAAACGAAAAGTGTTCTCGGCATTGCCGGAAGGCAGGGGTTATTCTTTTTCATCTTTTTACTTTACATCCTGTTCCGCGCAAATCTGCTCGGCGGATTTGGGGGCCAGACGATTTCGTTCCTGGCGTTTTTCAGAACCATCGTCCCGCCGACTGAATCCCTGAAGAGCACGATCTGGTCATTTCGGTCGATGTACTTCACTTTGCCGTTCTCGGCGACAAAAGCCAGACCGTTGGCGGCAAAGCCATGCGCCTCGTCGAAACGCGGCGAGATAACGAACTTGCCCTGCGCATCCATATATCCCCATTTGCCATTCTCTTCCCGGACGGGGGCCAGACCGTTATCGGCAAAACTCCCCGCCACATCCATGAAAAAATCCCCTGCATCGCCGATACGCAGGAGAATGACAAATTCGCCTTGCCGGTCAATGAATCCCGTTTTGTCATTGTCCTGCGCAACCGCCAGGCCGTTACTGGCAAAGCCCTCCGTGCCGATGAAACGCGGGGGAATAACGAACGCGCCCTGTTGGTCAATGAACCCGTATTTGTGATTTTCCACGGCCAGAGCCAGGCCGTTGTCGGAAAAAGACCAGGCGTTTTCAAAGCGCGGGGGAATCACGAATTCGCCCCGCTGGTCAATGTAGCCCCATTTTCCCTTTTCCATGACGCAAGCCAGACCGTTGGCGGCAAAATCCCATGCTCCATCAAAACGCGGGGGGATCACGAATTCGCCTTGCGTGTCAACATATCCCCATTTTTCTTTCTTCCACCATTTAGCACTCCTTTCCCGAACGCAAGCCAGACCGTTGGCGGCAAAACTCCACGCGAAGCCGAAATGCGGTGAAATGGCGAACTTGCCCTGTTGGTCAATGAATCCCCATTTGCCATTCTCCTGGACAGCCGCCAGACCATTGGCGGCAAAATCCATTGCGTCGTCAAAACGTGGCGGAATGACCAGTTCGCCTTGCCCATTGAGGTAGGCAAACTTGTTGTCAAAATCAATTGGCGACAGGCGGGTGGAATTTGTTGCTTCAGCGGAATTTTCGCTGGCGACCGAAGGCGCAGCCACCTCACGCGGGAGAGAGAGATCAGGAATCCGATCAGCGAATCCGGGCGGCCAGAGGATTTCGTCCTTGGCGTTCTTCAGCACCTTTGTTTCGCCCACAAAATCCTCGAAGAGCACGATCTGGCCGTTTCGGTCAATGATGCTCCATTTTCCCTCCTCCTTGACTTCCGCCAGACCATTGTCGGCAAAGTCCTCTGCCTCGTCGAAACGTGGCGGGATCACGTATTTTCCCTGCTGGTCAATGTATCCCCATTTACCCTTCTCTTCCACCAGCGCCAGATCGTTACGGGCAAAATTATCTGCGTTGTCAAAACGCAGGGGGATTGCGTACTTACCTTGTCGGTCAATAAATCCCCATTTGTCACCCTCCCTGACCAGAGCCAGACCATTGTCGGCAAAGTCCTCTACCGCGTCGAAACGTGGCAGAATCACGTATTTTCCCTGCTGGTCAATGTATCCCCATTTTCCATTTCCGGCCAAAACACAAGCCAGACCGTTGTCGGCAAATAGCCATGCGCTGTCGAAACGCGAGGGGATCACGTACTCGCCCTGCTGGTCAATATATCCCCATTGCCCATCCTCATCGGCAACATGAGCCAGACCGTTCTTGGCGAAGTTCCCTACGTTGTCAAAACGCGGGGGGATTGCGTACTTACCCTGTCGGTCAATAAATCCCCATTCGTCACCCTCCCTGACGGGAGCCAGACCACTGTCGGCAAAGTTCCCTACCGCGTCGAAACGTAGCGGGATCACGTACTTTCCCTGCTGGTCAATGTATCCCCATTTTCCATTCTCCTTGACGTAAGCCAGAGCGTTGTCGGCAAAGGGCCATGCGGAGTCGAAACGCGATGGGATGACGTACTTGCCCTGCTGGTCAATGAATCCCCATTTGCCATCCTCTTCGACAGGGGCCAGATCGTTGCCATCAAACCCACATGCGTTATCGAAATGCGGGGGGATAACGTACTTGCCCTGTTGGTCAATAAATCCCCATTTTTCCTTCTCTTCCACCAGCGCCAGACCGTTGCCATCAAACACCCATGCCTCGTCAAAATGCGGAGGAATGCACAATTCTCCTCTTCCATTGATATAGCCGTATTTGCCATCAAACAGGATTCGCAACAAGTGCGCGGAATTTGTTGCCTCAGCAGCGGAATTATCGCTGGCGACCGAAGGCGCAGCCACCTCACGCGAGAGAGATATATCAAGAATCCGATCAGCGAGCTTGAGCGGCCAGAGAATTTCGTCTTTGGCGTTCTTCAGCACCTTTGTTTCGCCAATGAAATCCTCGAAAAGTACCACCTCTCCCTTCCGGTCAATGACCATCCGCTTGCCATCTTCTTCGACACAGGCCAGACCGTTATCGGAAAATTCGCCTGCCTTGTTGAAACGCCGTAGAATAACATACTTGCCCTGTTGGTCAATGTAGCCCCACTTTCCTTTCTCCCCCCATTTACCCTGGACTGGAGTCAGACCACTGGTGATAAATTTTTCGTCAACAAACCTGCCCTGTTGGTCAACGAACCTCCATTTGCCATCTTTCTTGACACGAGCCAGACCGTCGTCGGCAAAATGCCATGTGAAGTCAAAGCTAAATGTGTCGTCAAAACGCGGGGGAATGACAAACCTACCCCGCTGATCAATATATCCCCATTTTCCATTCTCTTTGACGGAGGCCAGACCGTTGGCGGCAAAAGTTTCTGCTCTATCGAAACGCGGGGGGATGACAAACTCGCCCTGCTGATCGATGTATCCCCATTTGCCATTCTCCACCTCCCGGACCGGAGCCAGGCCATTCTTGGCAAAATCGTCTGCGTGGTCGAAACGCGGGGGGATGACGTACTCGCCTTGCCTGTTGATGTACCCGAATTTTCCCATATCTTCTTCAGCATCTTCTACGACGGAAGCCAGACCATTATCGGCAAAGCTGCCTGCTATCGTGAAGCGCGGGGGAATTACGTACACACCCTGCCGGTCAATGTACCCGTATTTACCATTCTCCATGTCAATGACGCAAGCCAGACCGCTGTCGTCAAAGCCCAGAGTGTCTTCAAAATGCGGGGCAATGACGATCTCGCCCTGCCGGTCAAGAAATCCCCATTTGCCATCCTTTTGGACAGGAATCCGATCCTTGTCAAAATCTTCTATGGAAACGTTTGTGCTGTCGAAACGCGGCGGGATGCGCAATTCTCCCTTTCCATTGATATAGCCATATTTGCCATCAAACTGGATGGGTGACAGGCGGTCAGGATTTATTCCTTCGCAGGAGATGGAATCCTCACCGATGGCCAGTGGTACAGCCGTATCGCAAATCCGGGTAGCGCGTTCGGAAGGCCAGACGATTTCGTTCCTGGCGTTTTTCAGAACCTTTGTCCTGCCGACAAAATCCTCGAAGAGCACAATTTGCCCCTTCCGGTTGATGACCATCCGCTTGCCCTTTTCTTCGACACAAGCCAGACAGTTGTCGACAAAATCCTCTGCTTCGTCGAGGCGCGGGGGAACGATGTATTTGCCCTGCTGGTCAATGTATCCCCATTTTCCTTTCTTCCACCATTTTCCCTTCTCTTTGACCAAAGCCAGACCGTTGTCGGCAAAGATCCCTGCGTCGTCGAAACACGGATGGATACGGAATTTTCCCTGCTTGTCGATGTATCCCCATTTGCCACGCTCCTTGACGGGAGCCAGACCGTTATCGGCAAAATCCCATGCTTCGTCGAAACGCGGGGAAATCATGAATCTGCCCCGTTGATCAATGTACCCATATTTGCCCTTCTCCGCGACGGCAGCCCGACCGTTATCGGCAAAGAATCCTGCCTTGTCGAAGCGCGGCGGGATGGCGAATTTTCCCTGCGAATCAATGTATCCCCATTTGCCCTTCTCTTTGACCAGCGCCAGACCGTTATCAGAAAAACCCCATGTTTCGTCGAAACGCGGGGAGATGACGAACTCGCCTTGCGGGTCAATGAACCCATATCTGCCTTTCTCTTTGGCCGGGGCCAGGCCATTGTCGGCAAAGCGCCCTGCGAAGTCGAAACGCGGCGGGATCACGTATTCGCCTTGCAGTCCAATGTACCCATCTTTGCCATTCTCTTCAACAGGAGCCAGACCATTATCGGAAAAAGCCCCTGCGTGATCAAAACGCAGCGGGATGACGTACTTGCCCTGCACATCAATGTATCCCCATCTCTCCTTCTCCTGGACACCCGCCAGACCGTTGTTGGCAAAGTCCCCTACTTCGTCAAAACGTGGTGGAATGACCAATTCGCCTTTTTCATTGAGATAACCGTATTTTCCCTCAAACTGGATCGGGAACAAGCTTGCGGAATTTGTTTCTTCACAGGCGGAATCATCGTCGACAGCCAGCGGAATCGCCGCCCCATCCTGGAACCGCATGGATTGCAAACGACGGAAAATGGACATGGCAGTCTCCATGAATCAGGAAAGGCAAGAAAAATACACGAAATATGCAAGAAAAGCAATGCGGATACAGGCGCGGTTGTTTGCCTCTCTCCTGCATCCGGGCATTCTCTTCGTCATTGTGAAGGAATGTCTGAACAAGTCCCTTTTCCGAAAAACAAATCTAATAAAATCAATGATATAAACTGCTGGCCTGGGACTTTTTCAGCGTTTCCTGAACGGAGCGGCACTTCCGCAAGCAGCGATACTGCGAGCAGAAAGGGGAAATGGCGACACGATTTCTTTTTGTCGTCTGGCAGCGTGGTTCTTCGTTCCGCACAAATCTGCCCGAATCCTATTTCTCGGCTGGACTTCTGCTTCGTCGCGCCCGCCCCGACACCAATTCCACGCCTTGCGGCGAAAGTACTGGCGTCTTGCGGCAGTATCCCAAAAAGAAAACGCGGCGGGAAATGCGATTTCCCGCCGCGATCCCCCACAGTTTTTAAAGTTGCCGTCCGCCAAGACTCCGCCAGGACGACTCAGAAGGTTTGTTCTGGTTCGCTTTCCTCTTCCGTGATACCCAAGTGGCCGATGTGCGACATCAGGTCGTGGTTGGCGGTGTGGCGGCTCTTCAGTTTGATTTGCAGGCGCAGGTCGTTTACCGCGTCCGCGTTGCGCAGGGCGTCCTCGTAGGTGATGAGGTCCGCTTCGTAGAGGTCGAAAAGCGCCTGGTCGAAAGTCTGCATGCCCTGTTCGCGGGATTTCTTCATGATTTCCTTGATGAACGGCACATCGCCCTTGAAGATCAGGTCGGCGATCAAAGGAGAGTTGAGCATCACCTCCACCGCCGCCACCCGGCCCTTGCTGTTCTTCATGGGAATCAGGCGCTGGGAGACGAAGGCGCGCAGATTGAGGGACAAATCCATCAGGAACTGCTGCCGACGCTCCGCCGGGAAGAAGTTCACGATCCGGTCAATCGCCTGGTTGGCGTTGTTGGCGTGCAGGGTCGCCATGCACAGGTGGCCGGTTTCCGAGAAGGCAATGGCGTATTCCATGGTTTCCCGGTCACGGATTTCCCCCATCAGCACCACGTCCGGCGCTTGCCGCAGGGTGTTCTTGAGCGCGGTATCCCAGTTCTCGGTATCCAGCCCGATTTCGCGCTGGGTGATGATGCAGTTCTTGTGCTCGTGCACATACTCGATCGGGTTTTCGATGGTGATGATGTGGCCGTTGCTGTTCTCGTTGCGGTAATTGATGAGCGCCGCCAAGGACGAGGTCTTGCCGCTGCTGGTGCCCCCCACGAGAACCACGAGGCCGCGCTTGATGAGCGAGACATCCTTCAGGATGGGCGGCAAGCCCAGTTCCTCAATGGTCGGGATATGCGCGTTGATGGTGCGCAACACCAAACCCACCCGTCCTTGCTGGATGAAGGCATTGGCCCGGAAGCGCCCGATGCCCGTTGGCGAAATGGCGAAGTTGCATTCCTTGGTGGCCTCGAATTCGGCCGCCTGGCGATCATTCATAACGGAATGCGCCAATTCCGTGGTGTGCTGCGGCGTCAGCGCCTGGTTGGAAATCGGCATGACCCGACCGTCGATCTTGATGGCAGGGGGATAGCCGACGGTAATGAAAAGATCGGATGCCTTCTTGCTGACCATGAGGCGCAGAAGGTCATAGACGAAATTGAGTGCCTGATCGCGTTCCATGCTGATGTCTCCATGAATGAATGATTGGAAATGGCTGTCAGTCGCCCGCGAACGCTGACTTGTCCACCGCCCGGATGCGGGCTTCCGCCGCCGAAACGATATTGTTCTTCACGAGTTCCTTCAGGTTCTGGTCAAGCGTTTGCATGCCCAGGGATTGCCCGGTCTGGATGGCGGAATACATCTGCGCCACCTTGTTTTCCCGGATAAGGTTGCGGATGGCGTGGGTGCCGATCATGATCTCGTAGGCCGCTACCCGACCGCTGCCGTCCTTCACTTTCAGGAGTGTCTGCGAGATGACCGCGCGCAATGATTCGGAAAGCATGGTGCGCAGCATATCCTTTTCTTCCGCCGGAAACACGTCGATGATCCGGTCTACCGTCTTGGCCGCCGAGGAGGTGTGCAGGGTGGCGAACACCAGGTGGCCCGTTTCCGCCGCCGTCATGGCGAGGCGGATGGTTTCCAGGTCGCGCATTTCGCCGACGAGGATCGTGTCCGGGTCTTCCCGCAGGGCGGAGCGCAGCGCGTTGGCGAATGACAGGGTGTGCGGCCCCACTTCCCGCTGGTTGATCACGCATTTCCTTGGGACATGCACGAATTCGATCGGGTCTTCGATGGTGAGGACATGGTTGAATTCGTTGTCGTTGATGTAATCCACCATCGCCGCAAGCGTCGTGGATTTGCCGGAACCCGTCGCCCCGGTGACAAGCACGATCCCCCGTGGGGTGGAGGCAATGTCCCGGAAGATCTTCGGACAGTTGAGTTCATCGAACGTGAGCACCTTGGAGGGAATGGTCCGGAAGACCGCCCCCGCACCACGATCCTGCACGAAGGCATTGACCCGGAAGCGGGCCAGGTTGGCGATGGCAAAGGAAAAGTCAATCTCCAGGTTTTCCTCGTATGCCTTGCGTTGCGAATCGCTCATGATCTCATAGATCATGTTGTGCACTTCCGTGTGCGTCATCACGGGCAGGTTGATCTTGCGGATGTCGCCATGCACGCGGATCATGGGAGGAAGGCCGGCGGAAAGGTGCAGGTCGGATGCCTGGTTCTTGACGCCGAATGCGAGAAGTTCAGTAATGTCCATAGTCGGGTTCCGGTAATTGGCTTTGTTGAATCGCCACACAGTATACTGCACGAGATGCACGAGCTGCGCATGAAGCACAACATCATTCCAAGCGATTATGAACGAAATTACCAGGAATCTGCAAGCGGTTCGGGAGAAAATCTGGAAAACCGCGTGCAGTGTGGCAAGAAAACCGGAAGGAATCCGTCTGTTGGCGGTGAGCAAGACGCATCCGGTTGCCAGCCTGCTGGAGGCGATTGCGGCTGGGCAGCGGGATTTTGGCGAAAACTACGTCCAGGAAGGCGTCGGCAAAATCCACGTGCTCCGCGAACGCTTGCCGGAAGTGCCGCTGGTTTGGCATTTCATCGGCCCCCTGCAAGGCAACAAGACCCGGCTGGTCGCCGAGCATTTCGACTGGGTGCACACCATCGACCGCATCCGGATCGCCGAGCGCCTTGCCGCCCAGCGCCCGGCCTCCCTGCCGCCGCTCCAGGTTTGTGTGCAGGTAAACATTTCCGGGGAGGCGACGAAAAGCGGCGTCCCGCCGACAGAGGTTCCCGAACTGTGCCGCGCTGTGGCAGAATTGCCACGCCTTGCCCTGCGCGGACTGATGAGCATCCCCGCGCCGGAAACGGATTTCGAGCGCCAGCGCCCTGCCCTGCGCGCCCTGCGGCAAATCTTCCTCGCCCTCAGGGACGAGGGGATGGCGCTGGATACCCTCTCGATGGGCATGACTCACGATCTGGAAGCCGCCATCTTGGAGGGAAGCACGCTGGTGCGCGTGGGCACAGCCATCTTTGGAACGAGAGAAACGAGAACATCCACATGAAGATTACCTTCATCGGCGGCGGCAACATGGCCTCCGCCCTGATTGGCGGCCTCCTCCGGCAGGCGGCGGCGCCTGCGGATATCCTGGTGGTGGAGCCGCAGGCGGCGCAGCGCGCCCGGCTCGCCGAAACCTTCGGCGTCACGCCCTTGGCCGCGCCCGAACCTGCGGCCCTCGCCTCCGAGGTGCTCGTCCTTGCCGTCAAGCCACAGCAAATGCGCGCGGCCATCGCCCCGCTCGCCGGGCAGTTGTGCCACCAGATCGTGGTGAGCATCGCTGCGGGCCTCACGCTCGGGACGCTCTCCGGCTGGCTGGAAGGCTACCGGCGCATCGTGCGGGTCATGCCCAACACGCCCGCCCTGATTGGCGCGGGCATGTCCGGCCTCTGCGCCCTGCCGGACGTTGCCCTGAGCGAGCGGCTGGTGGTCGAGCGCATTCTGGAGACTGCGGGCGCAATCCTGTGGGTTGAGGACGAAGCCCGGATGGATGCCATCACCGCCATTTCGGGGAGCGGCCCGGCCTATCTTTTCTTCTTCATCGAGGCGCTGGAAAAAGCCGCCGTCGAACTGGGCTTTCCGGCAGAGGCGGCGCGGCTCCTGGCAATCGAGACCACGCTGGGCGCGGCGCGGCTTGCCGCCGATTCCGGGGAAGCGCCCGCAATCCTGCGCGAGCGGGTTACGTCCCCTAGCGGAACGACGGCGGCGGCGCTTGCCGTCCTGCGGGAGAACGGCGTTGCCGAAGGAATCATCGCGGGCGCGAAGGCCGCAGAAGCGCGGGGACGGGAACTTTCCGCGCAACTGGCGGATCTGCGAGGGAATCCCTGATGGGCGCGCCCTCCTCGTTGATCCTCGCCTGTGAACTCGTCCTGGGCACGCTCACCAACTTTTTTTCCGCCCTGTTCCTCCTGCGGTTTTTCATGCAATGGCGGCGCATTTCCTTCCGGAACCAGATCGGCGCTTTCGTCATGAAGCTCACCGACTGGGCCGTAAAACCCTTGCGCCGCGTCATTCCCGGCTTCCGGGGGCTGGATTGGTCGTGTCTCCTTGCTGTGTTTTTCCTGCAACTTGTCGATACCGCCCTGTATCTCCTGCTGTTCCAGATTCGTCCGCCCGTGGAATTCATCGCCCTGGTGGCGCTCCTCAAGTTTTTGAGCGCCATTGTCTATCTCGCCATGGCGCTGATCCTGCTGGAGGTTGTTTTTTCCTGGATCAATCCCCAGCACCCGCTGGCCTGGACTGTGCGCGAACTGACCGCGCCCCTGCTGCGCCCAATCCGGCGCCTCCTGCCGCCCATCGCCGGTTTCGACCTCTCGCCGCTCGTGGCCCTGCTCGGGTTTCAGGTGTTGCTCCTCTTCCTGCAACGACCATGAGCCGTCGCCGCGAGGAAGAAGACGCCAACGCACTCCTGCCGTGCCTCCAGCCGGAGGCGCGGCGCGAAAACCCTGCGGACTGGTGCCGCGAGGACGGGGAAGACGCCTGTGTGCTCCAGTTGCACATCCAGCCGGGCGCAAAGCGCAGCGAGATTGCCGGACGGCATGGCGAAGCCCTGAAGATTCGCCTGGCGGCCCCGCCCGTGGAAGGAAAAGCCAACGCCGCGCTCATCGCCTTCCTCGCCGACCGCCTGGGACTTCCCCGCGCTTCTATCCAACTGTGCGGCGGCGCAAGCTCCCGCCGCAAGACCGTGCGGATCAAAGGCATCGACAAAACCCGCCTCCTCCTCCTCGCCCCCGCTCCCTGACTGCCTGTGCCTCGATGCGGCAAGGCACGGGGGGATTGCCTTGCATGGGCGACAATCGCGGCGGCGTTGTTATTTTGGGAAACCCTGAACAACAAACCCCTTGCATCCTCTGGCGTGAAGCGACGCGGCAATCCACTGGCGTTTGTTTGCGCGATGCCCCCACCGTCCGCGCCGCCGTCTGCTTTCCCTTGGGCGTCCGTGTTGCGGAAAAGGTGTGTGGATTGCCACGGGCCTTCGGCCCTTGCAATGACGAGAGTTTGGAGGTTTGGAACATTTCTGTGGGTGCTGGTTCCGTCATGGCGCGAAAGGAAGCGCGAAACGTCCCAACTCTCGTCATTGCGAGCGAAGCGCGGCAATCCATCGGCCTTCACCTGCGCGATGTCCTTCCCGTCCGCGCCGCCGCTTGCTTCGCTCTCAGTCACGCTATTGCCCTTGGATTCCGGCATTTTTGCCTCCAGTTGGTTAAAAAGGACGACTCATCGGGAAAACGGGCCAGTATTACCCGTTTCTTCGGAAACTTCTTTGACCCTGAAACTCAGTAGCAGATCGCGCACGGAAGCTCGAATCTTCTGCCATTCCGGCAAAAGCGCACGCCGGAAAGACGCCTGGACAGAAATGTGCGCAACGGGTTCCAAGCTGAAACTTAGGCCACATCTTGCAACTCCTCCCGGTACGCTGGGCCGGTTGCAGTCAATGTAGGCATCTACCTTACCCGCGGTGAATGTAAACATCAAGGGTATCCGTGCTCTCCCATCCAGGCTTCCCGGTACGTGGGTCCAAGTCTGCAACAACATAAACCTCCAAGCCATGAAAATCATCAGGCAGACGCTTATAATTATTCCACCAGTATTCACCCGGTTTATAGATGTAGCTGGCCCGCCGATCCAGAAAGCCATCGCCAGCATAACTCTCGCCCGCCATAATTCCAACGGAAAGCCACATATTTTCATGAATAGATTGCTTCCGTTTTTCCGTTCTGATCTGGAAGTTTTCCAAACCTTTCATGTCGGGAAAGCGCACATCCATGCCGAAGCTGCGCAAGCGGGAATTGAAAGTACGTTCGGGTGTCGGCCCCTTGCGCTTCCCGCTGAACGCCGCTGGGTCTCCATCGTATTCAACATATTCAGCATAGTGCCGGGGAATGACGACCTTCATGCCGCCCAAATCACCCACCACATCCTTCGGCGTGTACCTTGCCTGCGCCATTTCAAGGGGCTGGAAGCCCGTATACAGGACGAATCCCGTCCAGATCGTATAGATCATCGGGATCAACGCGCAGAGTATCAAGAGAAGCAGCCAGCGCAACCCAAACTTCTTCGGCTTCTGCGCCTTGCGTTTTCCTTCATCAAGCAGGTTTCCGTCCAATACCATGATTCTTCGCTCAAAACGACGCCAGTGACCACACCAGCGCAACAGTGGAAGAAAGCCGTGATTTTTCGCTGAAAGCTTGCCCATCGAATCGTTTCTTTTCAGCGTGACTGACTACTAGTTCTCCCCGTCCTTCGTCTTCCCTTCCCCGTCCCTTGCTCCCCGCCAGCCGGACCAGATCAGGGTGCGCAGGGGAAATTCCGGGATGATGGTGAAGATGTAGATCGCCACCAGGCCGTTGGTGACGGCGGCGAAGGCAAAGAGGGTGGGGATGCCGTAGCCGTGTTCGAGAAGGAGCGTGGCGGCGAGTGCGCCTGTGACCATGAAGAGCGCGTTCAGGATGTTGTTGGCGGCAATGATCCGGGCGCGGTGGGCATTTTCGCTGCGCGACTGGACGAGCGCATAGAGAGGCACACTGTAGAGGCCGCCGCTCATGCCCAGAAAAAGAAGATCGCCCAGAATGCGCCAGGCCGCCGGATCCCCCAGAAAAAGCGCAAGGTCGCGGACCTTCTCCGTGATGTCTCCACTCGCGATTTCCCCGACAGCGGGCGACGCCATGGCGAAATCCAGACCAAAGAGCGTCATGCCGACCGCACCCAGCGACACCAGGCCGGGTTCCACTGTCTTGCCGCTGCGCCGGGTCAGGCGCTCGCAGAAGAGCGATCCCGCGCCCACCCCCACGGAAAAAACCACCAGAAGCAGCGTTACGAAGCGTTCATCACCATGCAGCACGGAACGCGCAAATTCCGGGAATTGCGTCAGAAACAGCGCGCCATAGAGCCAGAACCAGGAAATGCCGAGAATGGAAAGAAAGACCGTCCGATCCTGCCGCGCAAAGCCGATGCAGCGCCAGGTTTCGCGCAGGATATTGGCACGAATCTCCAGTTCAGGCGCAGAAGCGGGCGCGGCGGGAATGGCGCGGCTGGCAAGATAGCCCACGAGCGCCACGACAAAACAGACAGCGGTGATCCACGCGCCGCCATGCGCCATCCCGGCCAGCAGCGCCCCGGTCAGTGTGCCGATGAGGATGGAGACATAGGTGCCGCCCTCGACGAGGGCGTTGCCGCCAACGAGTTCCTGCGGCGCAAGATGCTGCGGCAGGATGGCGTACTTGACCGGACCGAAGAATGTGGATTGCAGGCCAAGGAGGAAAAGCGCACTCAGAAGCAGCGTGAGGCTCGTCAGCGCGAAACCCAGGCCGATGAAGAAGACGATGAGCATCTCCAGGATCTTCGTGGCGCGCGCCAGGCGGGCCTTGTCGAACTTGTCGGCCAGTTGCCCGGCGGTGGCGGAAAAAAGGAAGAAGGGGAGAATGAAAAGTCCCGCCGCCAGGTTGGCGAGTTCGCCCGGCGAGAGCGTTGTCCAGGCCGCAGCGTTGAAGGTGAGCAGTACCACGAGGGCGTTCTTGAACACGTTATCGTTGAACGCGCCCAGGAACTGCGTGACGAAGAGCGGCGCGAAACGGCGTTGGGCGAGCAACGCAAACTGGGAAGGGACGCGATTTTCGGGAAGATTCATGGCGCGTTTCTCTCAAAGAAGGCGCGGGTCTGGAAGACCTGCGTGGAAAAGGTGCTCCCTTGCCAGCACAGGAGGCGCTTTACGGCGAGATCAAAATAGAGGGCGTTGTATTCGCGCAGCCGGAGAAGGTCCGCAAGGGCTTCCCAGGGCAGGAAACCGTGGGCGGCGAGCGCGGCAGGCGAGACAATGGGCAGGATGCCCGGCAGGGGATAATCGGAGCCGTTCAGGAGGCGGGGATGCCAATCGCGGCGCTCCAGCAGCGTGCGGAGGATTCCCGGCTTGCGGTTCCGGAGCGTGAGGGCGGAGATATCCCCGAAGAGGCGGCCCCGCCATGCCTCTTCCTCCATGAGCCGGGCAAAGAGCGTGAAACTGGCGCAGCGTTTGCCGGGATGATCCAGGTCTTCATCCTTGCCCGTGCTGGCGCAATGCGCCACCACCACCCGCACTCCGGCTTCCAGGGCGCGGCGCAGGCGCAGGGGATTGCCGTAATGCTCGAAATGCGCCCCCTGCACGGCCCGCTCGCTGCCGCAGTGGCTGATGAGCGGCAGATCAAGTCGGGCAAGCGCCCGGTAGAAGGCGTCGCAGGCGGGCGCGGCGGGATCGATGTTCTGCGCCGCCGGGAGCCATTTGACGGCCTTTGCGCCCTGCGCGGCGGCGGCTTCCAGCCGGTCAAGGGCGTCGGGACGATGCGGGTGGATGGAAGCCGCCCACGCAAAACATTCCGGATGCACGGCGGCTACCTGGCGGGCGTAGTCGTCCGGCACGTAGAAGGTGCTGTGTTCCGGCTGCGGCGCGCCGTGCGCGTCGTGCGGCCAGTCAAAGGCAAAGAGGAGGAGCTTGGCCCCTTTCAGTTCCTGGGTGAGCGCGCGCAAGCGCCGGACATAGTTTTCATCCACCGAACCGGGCGAACCGCTGACGCAACCCGCGTTCAAATAAAACAGGCGCTGGAGATAGAGCACAGGATGCCAGGGCGACAGGAGTTTTTCACCCACCTGCGCGCCGCTATCGCCATCGCCGACACCCGCCAGATGCACGTGCATATCCCAGACTTCCTGCGGCTCCAGCCCCTGCCAAACCTGGGCAAGCCAGGGACTGTGCCGCAGATCCTCGGGCAAACCTTCCCGGCACGGGTTGCGCAGGAAGGGGCGGAAGCGGGAACGCGCAGGGGAAACCATCCCGTTTCCGTTGCCGCCACGGCTTGCGCACGCCGTCATGATCGGCAGGGAGAGAATGGCGGACTGGAGAAGGGAACGACGCTTCATGGCGCGATTTCCAGGCTGCGTTTCAGGGCGACGTAATCGGTCTTGCCCGTGCCCAGCAAGGGCAGCGCGGCGAGATGCACAATCTTGCGGGGGACCATGAGTTCCGGCAAACCGGCGCGTCTGGCTTCGGTTTGCAGGTGTTCGCGTTTGAGGGCGGCGTTGGTGGTAAACAGTACCAGCGCCTCGCCGCGCCGGGAATCGGCCTGGCTCACCACTGCGTGTCCACCTTCCGGAACGGCGGCGCGGGCGAGGGCTTCCACGCTCTCCAGGCTCACCATTTCCCCGGCAATCTTGGCAAAGCGCCGCACCCGCCCGACCAGGCGCAAAAAGCCATCATCATCGATATCGGCGATGTCGCCGGTTGCGTACCAGCCCGGCCCGTTCTCTGTTTTCGGAGTTTCCAGCACACCGGGCCGTTCGTAGCGCAGATAGCCGTTCATGAGGTTGGGGCCGCGCACATGCAGCTCACCGCCCCGTTCAATGCCGGGCACTGCCTGCAAGCGCCATTCGATGCCGGGCAGCGGTTGTCCCACCGTGCCGCTGCGGAAGGCCATCGGCGTATTCACGGCGATGACCGGAGCGGTTTCCGTCGCGCCATAGCCTTCGAGGATACGCAGGCCGAATTTCTCGAACCACTGCTCGCGCACGGTATCCGCGAGTTTCTCCGCCCCCGCGACCACGTAGCGCAAGCGATAGAAATCATAGGGATGGGCGAAGCGGGCATAGTTGCCCAGAAAGGTGCTGGTGCCGAAGAGCACCGTGCAGCCGCGCTCATAGGCAAGTTCGGGAATCACCCGGTAGTGGAGGGGCGATGGATAGAGGAACAGCCCCGCGCCGGTAAGAAGCGGCAGGAAGGTTCCCGCCGTCAGGCCAAAGGAGTGGAAGATGGGCAGCACGTTCAACACCCGGTCTTCAGGATTGAAATCGATCACGGCGCGAATCTGGGCGATGTTGGCGAGAATCGCCCGGTGTGAGAGCACGACGCCCTTGGGCTTCCCTTCGGAGCCGGAAGTAAAGAGCACAACGGCATCGTCCTCCGGCGCGGCGGCAATCTCTGCGTGGCGCGGAAAACACAAGGCGGCGAGAATCCAGAGGCGATCCAGAAAGCGCATTTCGTCGCGCAGGGTTTCCAGGTAGATGACTTGCTCAATTCCTTCGAGGGCGGCGACTTTTTCCGTGAGCCGCGCCTGCTCAAGGAAGGCGCGGGAAGTGACAAGGGTGCGAATCTGCGCCGCCGTGCAGGCCACCTGCATGCCTTCCGTGCCCGCGGTGTAGTTGAGCATGGCCGGGACACGCCGCAGCGCGGTCAATCCCAGGAACAGCCCGACCGTGGGCGCGATGTTGGGCAGGAGGATGCCCACCCGCTCATCGGGCCGTGTCTTTTTGCTGACGAGCCGCCCCAGAGCCAGGGCCATCTTGAGGATATCCTGGTAACGCAGTTCCACCTGCTTCATGTCCTCCAACACGTGGCGACCGCGCCCGAACCGGGCGATGGCGTCACAGAAGTGGCTGTAGATCGTCTTCTCCGGCAAGGCGGAAAACAGCATTTCCTGCATCAGGCGGCGCAGGGCCTCGCCCGCCTTGCGTCGTCGGGCGCGCGCCGTGGGCGCGGCGGCAGGGGCAAGGCGCGTGAGGGGCAAAAGCGTGAGCGTGATGCGCGGAAACAGTCGCCGTGGTTGCCGGGCGGGCGAAAGGCGGGAAAAGTAACTGCGCGAAGGACCATCCAGCCGCACCGGCAGAAGCGTCGCTCCGGTGCGGGCAGCCACGAAGGCCGGACCTTCATAGACTTTCATCAGGCTGCCGGTGCGCGTGATTCGTCCTTCCGGGAAGATCACCACCGGGCGACCGGATTTCAAAAGGCGGATCACGGTCTTCATCGCCATCGGGTTGGAAGGATCAACGGTCAGATAATCGGCAAGACGCAGGAAGAGCCGGAACACCGGGTTCTTCACCGCTTCCGTGTGCACCACGAACACCGGGCGCGGAATGGGCAGGAAAAGCCCCAGGAGCAAGCCATCCAGAAAGGATTCGTGGTTGGCGATCACGAGCAGCGGCTGCACACGGTAATCCTCCCCGCCGCCCCGGACTTCGATGCGAAAAAGAAGACGAGCGAGAAACCGGAGCAGGACACAGAGGCCGGATTTGAAGGTTGACATCATAATCATGATCTTCGTTGTGTTGGTCGAAAAAAATTTCAGCAATACTCGCGCAGGTAATCGAGCACGCTTGCGAGCGTGCTTTCAAGCCAATCGCGGTTGATCCAGAACCAGACTTCCTTGCCGATCTTCTCCGATTGCAAGACGCCTGCCTCGCGCAAGATGGCGAGGTGATGGGAAACCGTGGAGCGAGTCAGCGTCGAAACGGCGGCGATCTGCCCCACATTGAGGCGCTCGCCGCGCTCGAACAAGAGCAGGATGCGCTGCCGATGCTCATCCCCCAAGGCCGTGAAGACTTGGGCAACAGGCTGCCAGGCAGGCGGAATGGCACGGGTATAGTCGGTTCTCATGTCGATAATCTTAGATATATCGTTGCGTTTTGTCAAGGGGGCAGGAGTCAGGAGACAGGGATCGGGAGGTAGGTGTTCCGTTCCTCTCCCCTTGTGCTGGTGTACCGCCCCTCAGCGATACACCAGCACCGGAATCTTTGAATGCGTGAGTACCTTGTTGGTTTCGCTGCCCAGCAAGAGGCCGCTGATGCCGCGGCGACCGTGCGAGGCCATGAAGATGAGGTCACAGCCATTTTCCTCGGCGCTCTGGATGATGGCCTCGTAGGGTACGTCGCTGACCCGGCTCGTGGTCCGGCATTCCACGCCGGCCTCCTGGAATTCGGCTCGCGCGACCGCAAGGATGCGTTCGGATTCTTCCTCGCTTTTCCGGCGATGGATTTCCGGCGAGATCGGGTCGATCAACGCGCCCTCGCCCATGAATTGCACCGGGTAATCCGCCCGGGCATAAAACACCGTGACGCGCGCGCCGCATTCCCGCGCGAACTGCGCGGCGCGGCGCACCGTGTCCCGGGAAAGCTGCGAGCCATCCGTGGGGACAAGAAGATGCTTGAACATGGTCCTTTGCCTCCTGTCTGTTGTACACCGTGCCATCCTACCCTAGCCTGCTCCGAAATCAAGCTGTTTGTCGTCCCCCGGCTGTGGTATAAAGGCGTTTTCCTCTGGGAGAAGTATCCATGACCGCGAACATCCCCTCCTCGAAAGACCATCAGGGCTTCGACCTTGATACGCCCACCCCCCTTGAATCCGTGTTCAAGAACGCGAGCAACAAGCTCGATCCCTTTGGCGTCATGACCTCCATGATCAACGCCCATGTGGCGTGGATCATGCACCCGCAGGAACTGCGCCGCGCCATGGCTTCCCTTTCCGGCGACCTGCTCGCCCTGCAAACGCACATCGCCCGCCGCGCCATCGGCATTCCTTCGGCAGATGTGATCCACCCTCACCCGGATGACGCCCGTTTCGCCGATGCAGCCTGGAGCGAATCGCCCACCTGGGACATCATCAAGGAATGGTATCTCGCCTTCACCCACCGTCTCCAGGACATGTACTTCGAGACACCCGGCCTCTCGGACAAGGAAAGACGCCGCGCCGCCTTCTGGCTGCGCAAATGGCTGAACGCCGTCGCCCCCACCAACTTCTTCTGGACGAACCCCGTCGCGTTGCGCAAATACGTGGAATCGAACGGCGAGAGCCTTGTGAATGGCTGGCGCAATTTCTTCCGCGATGCCGAGGCCAAGAACATCCTGATGGTGGATCCGGACGCCTTCCAGGTCGGCAAGGATCTCGCCACCACGCCGGGCAAGGTGGTCTTCAGGAACCGTCTCCTCGAAATCATCCACTACGAGCCGACAACCGCGCAGGTGCATGCCACCCCGATCCTCATCATTACGCCCTGGATCAACAAGTACTACATTCTTGACCTGAACGCCAAGAAGAGCCTCGTGAAATACCTGGTCGACCAGGGCTTCTCCGTCTTCATCACAAGCTGGAAGAATCCCACGGCGGAAATGTCCAACGTCACCTTTGACGATTACCTGCGCGAAGGCGTTGCCCTGTCTGTGGATACGGTGCTGGATTTTGCCCAGGCGCCCAAGCTGCATCTGGTTGGCTACTGTATCGGCGGCACACTGGTTTCCGCCTACATGGCCTGGGCGAACAAGCGTTATGGCGCGGACAAGACGCCAGTGGCCGACTGGACGCTCTTCACCACCCTCACCAATTTCTCCAATCCGGGCGACATCGAAGTCTTCATTGACGAATTCAGCGTCAGCGCCCTGGAGGAATCCATGGCGAAGAAGGGCTATCTGGATGGCAGCGAGATGGCTTCTTCCTTCCGCATGCTGCGCTCCAACAGCCTGATCTGGCACTACTGGGTGCACAGTTATCTCTATGGCGAATCCCTGCCGCCTTTCGATGTGTTGTTCTGGAACATGGACGCCACCCGTCTCCCCTACGCCATGCACAGTTTCTATCTGCGCGAGATGTATCTCAAGAACAATCTCATCAAGCGCGACCACCTGACAATTGCGGGCGAACCCATCGACTTGCACCGGATCGTCCAGCCGCTCTACGCCGTCACGGCGAAAGACGACCACATCGTTCCCTGGACGCAGAGCTACCGCATCCGCAAGTACCTGAGCGTGAAAGCGCCCGTGCGTTTCGTGCTCTCCACTTCCGGGCACATTCTGGGCATCGTCAATCCGCCGGTAAATCCGCCCAAGCGTTCGTTCTGGGCAGGCGACCCCCGCTACAACGAGCATTACGAGGATTGGCTGAAGCGCACCGAAAAAACTCCCGGCACCTGGTGGAGCGACTGGGTTTCCTGGCTCAAGTCCCGCGGCGACGAGCAAGTGAAAGCACTGCCCGCCGCAACCCAAAAATACCCGGCACTCGCAGACGCCCCCGGCATCTACGTCCTGGAAAAATAGGTCTTGCAGACGGCGACTTTGCGGACGGCAATTTTCTCTTCCAACCGTTGATGCGCGCTTTCCCCTCGTCTCCTTGGGGAGGGCGGGCCTCTGCGCAGGGGCGGGAGAAGAGATTGTCTGCCGTCCGCAGGACCAGACTTGCTGTCCGCAGTACCTTAATCTGTTATTCTTGTACGTCTTTCCTGATTTCCTTGCCGATGCCTGTCTTGCCTCCCATTCTTTCTTCCCCGTTTCCCGCACTCAAAATCAAGGACAAATCCCTGTTGCCCATTGTTCAGGGTGGCATGGGCGTTGGCATTTCGGCGCACCGGCTGGCGGGGGCCGTGGCGGCGGAAAATGCCGTGGGCACTGTGGCGAGCATCGATCTGCGCTGCCATCATCCCGATCTCATGGAAATGACCCGGCGTCTCAAGAACCGGGAAGCCAACAAGGCTGCCATCTGCAAGGCGAACAACATCGCGCTGGATCGGGAAATCAGGCAGGCGCGGCAAATCGCCCAGGGACGCGGGCTGGTCGCGGTAAATGTCATGCGCGCCATTTCCCAGTATCAGGAGCATGTTCGCCAATCCTGTGAATCCGGGGCTGAGGCCATCGTGGTGGGCGCGGGCCTGCCGCTGGATTTGCCGGATCTCACCACGGATTTTCCGCGCGTGGCGCTCCTGCCCATCCTCTCGGATGAGCGCGGCGTGCGTCTCATCCTGAAGAAGTGGATGCGCAAGGGCCGCCTGCCGGACGCCATTGTGATCGAACATCCCGCCTACGCGGGCGGGCACTTGGGCGCGGCCCGGAAGGAAGATGTCGGCGACCACCGCTTCGATTTCGAGACCGTGATTCCCGGCGTCCTGCAAGCGTTCAAGGATCTGGGGCTGGAATCGGAAAAGATTCCCCTGATTCCCGCAGGCGGACTGGGGCTGCACGACAAGGTGGCGCGAATGTTCGGGCTGGGCGCTGCCGCCGTCCAGGTGGGCACGGCCTTTGCCGTCACCGAGGAGGGGGATGCGCATCCGGAATTCAAGAAGGTGCTCATCGGCGCTGCCCGGGAAAAGATCGTCGAATTCATGAGCTGCGCCGGCCTCCCTGCCCGCGCCGTGCTCACGCCCTGGCTCGAAAAATATCTTTCCCGCGAAAGCCATCTCATGAAGGCGGCGGAACAGCGGAGCCACCAATGCACGCTTGCCTGGGACTGCCTCGTTTCCTGCGGCCTGCGCGACGCAAACCCGAAGCACGGCCAATTCTGCATCGACAACCAACTCCTTGCCGCCGTGCGCGGCGACGTGGACAAGGGCCTCTTCTTCCGCGGCAAATCCGCCCTCCCTTTCGGCTCCGCCATCCGCCACGTCCGCGAACTGATCCAATACCTCCTCACAGGAGAAAAACCACAGCTTGCGTGATCGGAAGAACGGAAGGTCGAAGAGAGAAGGTCAGCGGCGCTCCGCATGCTCTCCCCCAAGCGAGGGTAAGGATATGGGCGCGTTCGCGCCGAATGGTGGATGTGGATTGCCGCGGGCCTTCGGCCCTCGCAATGACGAGAGTTTGGAGGTTTGGGACATTTCTGTGGGCGCTGGTTCCGTCATGGCGCGAAAGGAAGCGCGAAACGTCCCAACTCTCGTCATTGCGAGCGAAGCGCGGCAATCCATCGGCCTTCACCTGCGCGATGCCCTTCCCGTCCACACCGCCGCTTGCCTTTCCCTCCCTCCGCTGTGTAGAACCCTATGCCTTCGGAGACAAGAGGATTGCGCGTAACAAAGGCGAACGGATCAATCATGGCGCGCCCAGCCCGCAGGCGCTCAACGAGAAAAAGTCACTGTCCGCCAGGACTGGATTTCCCACGAGGGCCTTGTCCCTCGCTTGCGGCGGAACGGAACACCTCAGGGGGCGAGGGTTCCATTTGCGGTATTTTCCCGGAAGGCTCTCAGGGCTTCCTGCATTTACGGGCGACCAGGTCGCTTCATACAAGTACGGGCCTTGGCGACCAGATCGCAGATGACAGGTGAAGTGTCCTGGGCATAGCGGCGCTCAAATTCGACGAGGACGGCGAAGGATTCCTCAAGCTTGTACAGTTTCACCGCCAAGGCGATTCCTTTGGAAAAGAGCGCATTGGCGACCGACTCGCGCACGGCGGGCGAAGTGTCCTGACCATAGCGACGGTCGATCTCGTCATAGACGGAGATGCAGTCCTGAGCCTTGTCTTGCCGTCCAAGGGCCATGCCTTTGCAGAAGAGCGCATCGGCGACGTGCTCGCGCACAGCGGACGAGGTGTCCTGACCATAACGACGGTCGATCTCGTCATAGACGGCAATGCTTTTCTCGATCTTGCCTTGCTGCTCAAAGGTATAACCTTTTCGGAAAAGTGTCCGGGCAACACATCCGCGCACAGCGGGCGAGGTATCCTGACCATAACGACGGTCGATCTCGTCATAGATGGCGATGCTCTCCTTGGCTTTGCCTTGCCGTCCAAGGGTAAACCCTTTCATGAAAAAAGCATTAACTCCCAGCTCGCGCAGGTCGGGCGAAGTGCTCTGAGCGCAATGGCGGACGATTTTGTCGAAAATAGCGAAGGCATCTTCCTGCCTGTCCTGCTGGAACAGGTTCACACCCTTGTCGTACAAGGCATGAAGGGCAGCCTCTTCCTTGCTCCAGCTCCGCTGTTTCTGGGTGATGTCTTTGTAAGTAAGTGCCGTGGCGACCTGCTCGCGCACATCGGGCGATGTATCCTTTCCGTAGCGGCTTTCGACTTCACCAAAGGCAATGATGGCTTCTTCCTGCTTGCCCTGCTGTGTCAAGACTACGCCTTTGTTGAGCAGCGCCGCAGCAGCCTGATTGCGCACGGCGGGCAAGGAATCCTGCGCATAACGGCGTTCGATTTCATCGAAGATGGCAATGGCTTCTTCCAGCTTGCCCTGCTGGATGAAAGCCGCGCCTTTGTAGAGAAGCGTTGTGGCGACCTGCTCGCGCAGATCAGGCGAGGGATCTTCCCCGTAACGGCGGACAATTTCGTCATAGACGGCGATCTGCTCCTCAACCTTGCCTAACTGCTTCAGAAGTGCGCTTTTTTTGTCGAACACTCTTCGCAGCACTTCCTGCAGGTCGGGAAGTGAATCCTCACCATAGCGGCGAATAATTTCGTCATAGACGGCGATGATTGACTCCGCAAATCTGTCCTGCTGCAGCATGGTCGAAGCCTTGTTGTAGAGTGCCGCGACAACGTGTCTGTGCGCATCGGGAGAGGTATCTTCCCCGTAACGGCGGACAATTTCGTCATAGACGGCGATTTGTTCCTCAACCTTGCCCAACTGCTTCAGAAGTGCGCTTTTTTTGTCGAACACTCTTCGCAGCACTTCCTGCAGGTCGGGAAATGAATCCTCACCATAGCGGCGAATAATTTCGTCATAGACGGCGATGATTGGCTCTGCAACCCTGCCCTGTTGCAGCATGATCGAAGCCTTGTTATAGAGCGCCGTGGCAACGTGTGTGCGCACATCGGGAGAGGTATCTTTCCCGTAACGGCGATCAATCTCGTTAAAGATGGTGAAGGCTTCCCGGCGCGCCCGGGGACTTCCTCCGCATCGCTTGTCCTGTTGCAGCAGGGCCATACCTGCCTTGACAAGTTCCAAGACTTCATCCGCGCTTGTTGCCTGCGCTGCCTCCGGATCGAATTCCGATTGATAGCGCCGTCCCTCTTCCTCCGGCAACGGCGTACCCTTGGCCGGGAGATACACGTCCTGCATCGCATCGTAGGCATCCAGCCCGGATTGCCGCGCCAGCGGAAGCAGCACCATCAGGAATTCCCGTACACTTCTTGTGAATTCTTCTTCGCTTCCGGCTTCCAGCGTCGGTCGCCAGAGCGCCTGTTCCCAATTCGCCAGTTCCGTTCGTGGATCGCGGGAGAGACGAAAACGTCCCGCGCCGAACGCTTGGGCTTCCGCAAGGCGTTCCCCCAACTGCGCGAACCGGGGATTGCTCCCCACCTCCAGCGCCCGCAGACTCCGCATCGCTGCCCGCACCACGCTGATTTCCTTCACGTTCTTCGGAAGCGCTCCCGTGTGCCGCGAGCGGTCGAACAGATAGATTTCATAGGTACTCATTCCTGATCCCCAATATGCCAACCGCCAGATTCTATCATGGCATTGCTGATTTCCAGTGGGATGAAAGAATTCAGCAGGATAACCGCGCTCTATTCTTTTTTATTGCTTTTCCTCCTGCAATATCGTCGTTCGCGGGACATTCCCGGATTTGCTGCGCCGTGCCCGCTTGTGGCGGGCAAGCGGCTATGCCCATGCCAAACAGTTTAGGCGGCTCAAACGGACGCTCAAACGGCAGCGGACGATCCTGGGCATCGTGCTGCGCGAGATTGGGCGCAAGCGACCGGAGGCGACGTTGGAGAATTCGGCGAGGATAAGCCATATGGATCATTTGTTGGCGCGCGCCGAACGGATTCGCAAGCAGCAACCCAAGGATAAAAACAAGCTCTACACCCTGCATGCGCCGGAGGTGGAATGCATCGGCAAGGGCAAGGCCAGGAAGCGCTATGAGTTTGGCGTCAAGGTAGGCATCGCGGTGACGCACAAACAAGGGTTAATCGTGGGCGCAAGAGCCTTTCCGGGCAATCCTTATGACGGACACATTCTAC
>JAISLJ010000147.1 GCA_031290955.1 Zoogloeaceae bacterium
GGCGCGCGTCGGCGTCAAGATGCGTGACGACATCCGCGCGCAGGCGTTGCGAGACATCCTGCGCGTGCGGCATGGGTTCGACGCCCGTCGTATCGACCGCCTGCATGGCTTCGATCAGAGAAAAAATGCCATTCAACTGCTGGCGGGCGACTTCGGCTTCATCGGGATTCAGTTCGATGCGCGCCAATTGGGCGATGCGTTCAACTTCGGGAAGGGTGAGGGACATGGCGGTCCTTTGGTTCGGTTCACGTATGATTCACGTATACTCGGTCGGGAAAAAGGCGCAGAATCCGGGTTCGCGCCGGGCCGCGCAAGCGTCCATGCGCGGAAAACCCGCGCAAAAAGTCACTTGCGCCAAAACGTTATAAGGTATCATAAAAGTTTTATTCGCCGTAGCCCTCAACAACAAGGACCAAGAGCAATATGTTCGGCTTCTTCCGTCATTTCTTCTCCGAGGATATCGCCATTGACCTCGGCACCGCCAACACGTTGATCTATGCCCGCAATCGCGGCATCGTGCTGGACGAACCCTCCGTGGTCGCCATTCGCCTGGATGGCGGCCCCTACGCCACGCGCACCATCCAGGCCGTGGGCCGCGAGGCCAAGGAAATGCTGGGCAAAGCGCCCGGCCCCATCACCGTCATTCGTCCCATGAAGGATGGCGTCATCGCCAATTTCACGGTCACGGAGCACATGCTGAAGCAGTTCATCAAGAAGGTGCACCGCACGAAGATTTTCCGGCCCTCGCCGCGCATCATCATCTGTGTGCCTTCCGGCTCCACCCAGGTGGAACGCAAGGCCATCCACGATTCCGCCGTGAACGCGGGCGCAAGCCGGGTGTTCCTGATCGAGGAACCGATGGCCGCCGCCATTGGCGCGGGCCTGCCGGTTGCCGAACCCACCGGCTCGATGGTGGTCGACATCGGCGGCGGCACCACCGAAGTCGGCGTGATCTCCTTGGGCGGCATGGTCTATTCCGGCTCGGTGCGCGTGGGCGGCGACAAGCTGGACGAGGCCATCATCAACTACATCAGCCGCAACTACGGCATGCTGATTGGCGAGAACACCGCCGAAAACATCAAGAAGACCGTGGGTTCCGCCTTCCCCGGCAGCGAGGTGAAGGAGATGGAAGTCTCCGGCATCAACCGGGCCGAGGGCATTCCCCGCAAATTCACCATTTCTTCCAACGAAATCCTGGAGGCGCTGACCGAACCCTTGAACCAGGTAGTTTCCGCCGTCAAATCAGCGCTGGAGAAGACACCGCCGGAACTGGGCGCGGACATCGCCGAAAAGGGCATGGTGCTCACCGGCGGCGGCGCGCTCCTGCGCAATCTCGACCGCTTGCTCATGGAAGAGACGGGGCTGCCCGTCGTGGTCGCCGACGACCCGCTCACCTGCGTGGCCAAGGGCTGCGGCCAGGCGCTCGAAAAAATGGAAAAGATCGGTTCCATCTTTTCCTCCGAATTCACTTCCACGTAATCCGTTGATGGCGCGGCAAGACGAAGACCTGCGCCAGGGAAGGTAGGCCGTGGCGCTGGATCAGGCACCTCCTCCCCTGTTCCGGAACGGGCCGACGCCGCTCGCCCGGCTCTCGTTCTATGTGACGCTCTCGCTGGCGCTCTTCGTCCTGGATCTGCGCTTCCACGCGCTGGAGGGCTTGCGGCAGGCGCTCTTCCACGTCGCCGACCCGATCCGGCAAGTGGCGCAGACGCCGGTGCGCATGCTCCGGGACGGTTCCGAATATTTCACTGCGCTCGAAACCCTGCAAAGCGAAAACGCGGCGCTGCGGACGGCCCGGCTCGAAACCGCCGCGGCCCTCGCGCGCCTTCCGGAACTGGCGGCAGAAAACGAGCGCCTGCGGCAGATTCTCAAATTGCGGGCGAGCGAGGCGACTTCCGGGCAAGCGGCGCGCATCCTGTACACGGCGCGCGACCCGTTCAGCCGCCGCGTGTATCTGGACAAGGGCGCGAACGACGGCCTTGTCGCCGGGCAGCCGGTCATGGACGCGGACGGCCTGATCGGGCAGGTGACGCGCATCTTCCCCGCCGCCGCCGAAGTCACCCTCATCACCGACAAGAACCTGACCCTGCCCGTGCGCTCGGCGCGTACCGGGCTGCGCTCCTTCGTCTCCGGCTTGGGCGACGGCACGGTGGCGCTGCGCTACGTTCCCGCCAATGCCGACATCCAGCCGGGCGACCTCCTCACGACCTCAGGGCTGGATGGCGTCTATCCTTCCGGTTTCCCGGTCGCCCGGGTACAGGCGGTAGAGCGCGGCAGCGGCAACGCCTTTGCCGAAATCATCGCCCGGCCGGTGGCCGCCGTGGAAAACCACAGCATCGTCATGGTGCTGGAACCGCTGCAATTGCCGCCCGCGCCGGAAACCGCCGCGCCAGCCCCTCCCAAGCCCCGGCGCCTTCGGGGAAGATAGCCGCCATGTTCGCCACCAACCAATCCCCCCGCATCCTGAAGCCGGTCAAGCCCTGGTTCATCGTGGCAACGCTCATCCTCGCGCTGCTCCTCAACCTGCTCCCCTTGCAGCAATGGTTGTTCATGCCCGATTGGGTGATGCTGGCGCTTGCCTTCTGGAGTGTGCGCGAATGGCGGCATGTCGGCCTGGGTTGGGCGTTTGCGCTCGGCCTCCTGATGGATGTCGCCGACGCCTCAGCCCTGGGGCAGCACGCGCTCGCCTACGTACTGCTTGGCTACGGCGCGAGCAGCCTGTCCCGGCGGCTGCTCTGGTTTTCCCTTTCGCTCCAGGCGCTGCATGTGCTGCCGCTCTTCCTTGTCGCCACGAGCATCCAGGCCGCAATCCGCATGATTGCGGGCGACATGTTTCCGGGCTGGGGGATTTTCGTTACGCCCTTCCTTGTCGCGCTGCTCTGGCCCATCGTCTCCTTTTTCCTCCTGATTCCCCAGTATCAGCCGGAAGAGCGGGATGAGAACCGACCCATCTGAACGCCATGAACGGCATGAACCATGATTTCCACCGCCCCGACCTGGAACTCCAGCGTTTCCGGCGGCGCGTCCGCCTGATGGCCGCCTGCGTGCTTCTGGCGCTCACCGCGCTCTTCGCCCGCCTCTTCCATTTGCAGGTCACGCAGGAGGAATACTACGCGACCCGCGCCGAAAGCAACCGGATTTCGCTCGTGCCCATCGCGCCCACGCGGGGCAACATCGAGGATCGCAACGGCATTGTGCTGGCCCGCAACCATTCGGCCTTCACGCTGGAAATCACGCCTTCAAAGACCATGAATCTCGACCAGACCATCGCGGAACTCTCCGAATTCGTGACCATCGAGGCGAAGGACATCAAACGCTTCCGGCGGTTTCTGGAGGAATCGCGCAACTTTGAATCCATCCCGCTGCGCACCCGCCTCACCGACGCGGAGGTGGCCCGCTTTACCGCCCGCCGCTACCGCTTTCCCGGCGTGGAGGTGAAGGCCCGCCTGTTCCGCCAGTATCCGCAGGGCGCGCTGGCCGCGCACGCCCTGGGCTACATCAGCCGCATCAACGATGACGACCTGAAGTGGATCGAGGCGGAGGCGGAGAAAACGGAGCGCCGCCTCGTCTACAAGGGCACCAGCCTGATCGGCAAGACCGGGCTGGAAAAACGCTACGAATTCGACCTGCACGGCACGACCGGGCATGAGCAGGTCGAAGTCGACCACCAGGGCCGCGCCGTGCGGGTGCTGGCGCGTTCCGCGCCAGTTCCGGGGAGCGACCTTGCACTCACGCTGGATGTGCCGCTCCAGAAGATGGCAGAGGTCACCTTCGGCCAGCGCCGCGGCTCGCTGGTGGCGCTGGATCCCCGGAACGGCGCCATTCTGGCGCTCGTCTCCTCGCCCGCCTTCGATCCCAACCTGTTCGTAGACGGCATCCGCTTCGAAGATTGGGATGCGCTCAACAACAATCCCGACCGGCCCATGCTGAACCGCGCCATCTACAGCGCCTATCCGCCCGGCTCCACCTTCAAGCCCCTGATGGCGATGGCCGCCCTGGCGGAAGGCAAGCGCACGCCCGAACAAACCATCGCCGACCCTGGCTATTTCTTCTTCGGCAACCACCGCTTCATGGACGACAAGATCGGCGGGCACGGCATTGTCGACATGCGCAAATCCATCGTCGCCTCCTGCAACACCTACTACTATCACCTGGCCAACGACATGGGGATCGAGAGCATCGCCCGCTTCATGGCCTCCCTGGGCCTGGGAACGCCCACGGGCATCGACATCCCCGGCGAGAGCGCGGGCGTCCTCCCCTCGCCGGAATGGAAACAGAAACGTTTCCGGAAGCCCGAACAGCAAAAGTGGTTTCCGGGCGAGACCATCTCTGTCGGCATCGGCCAGGGCTACAATGCCTACACCACCTTGCAGATGGCGCATGCGCTTGCCAACATCCTCAACCACGGGCAAGTCTTCCGGCCGCACCTTGTGGCCGCCATCCGCAATCCGGAAACGCGGGAAGTCCGGCAACTGGAGACACAACCCGTCCGCGTTATTCCCCTTGATCCGAAGCATGTGGAATTCATCAAGCGCGCGATGGAGGGCGTCAACCGGGAAGGCACGGCGGCGCGGGCCTTTCGCGGCGCGACCTATTCTTCCGGCGGCAAGACGGGAACGGCACAGGTGTTCAGCCTGCGGGGACAGCGCTATGCTGCCGGGCGCATCCGCGAGCGCCTGCGCGACCATTCCTGGTTCATCGCTTTCGCGCCGGTGGAGGAGCCGCGCATCGTGCTGGCGGTGATGGTGGAAAACGGCGGCTTCGGCGCGGTTTCGGCAGCGCCGATTGCCCGGCAGATTCTTGATTTCCATCTGGAAGGCAAGGGGAAGGAAGGCCCGGCCCCGGAAATCGACGCGCCGGAAGATGGCCCCGACGCAATTCCGGCGGCGATTCCTGCGGCACTGCCCGCGCCAGCGGAGGACGCGCATGCACGACCCTAGGCTTGCACAGCGGCTGCGCCACTGGCCGCGCCGGATTCGCCAGCATCTCGACCTGCCCCTGCTCCTAGTCGTATTCCTGCTCATGGGCGTTGGTTTCTGCACGGTCTATTCGGCCTCCGCCGACGCGCCCCTGCGGCTCAACCGCCAGTTCATCAACATGGGCGTTGCGCTCGTGGTCATGGTGGCCGTCTCCCAGTTCCCGCCGCAAAAGCTGATGCGCCTGGCCGTGCCGCTCTATTGCCTGGGCGTGTTCCTGCTCGTCTGCGTGGCGCTTTTCGGCGTGAGCGTCAATGGCTCGCGGCGCTGGCTGTCGCTTGGCTTTACACGCATCCAGCCCTCGGAGATCATGAAGGTCGCCATGCCCCTGATGCTCGCCTGGTTCTTCCATCGCTACGAATCGGAACTGCGGCCCCGGCACTTCGGCCTTGCTGCCCTCCTCCTCATCGTGCCCTTCCTCCTGATCCTGAAGCAGCCAGACCTGGGCACCTCGCTTCTCGTCGGCGCGGCGGGTTTTTTCGTCATCTTCTTCGCCGGACTTTCCTGGAAGATCATCCTTGGCATGACAGCAGCGGCGGCGGCAGCGGCGCCCTTCCTCTGGAGCATGGTGTTGGAAGACTACCAGCGCCGCCGCATCCTCACCCTGATCGACCCTACCTCCGACCCTTTGGGCGCGGGTTACCACATCATCCAGTCGACCATCGCCATTGGCTCCGGCGGCCCGTTTGGCAAAGGCTGGATGCAGGGCACCCAGACGCACCTGGAATTCATCCCGGAAAAGCACACGGATTTCATCTTCGCCGTCTTCTCGGAGGAATGGGGACTCGCGGGCAATACCATCCTTCTCGTCCTGTTCGCGCTTCTCATCCTGCGCGGCCTGGCGATTGCCGTCTCCGCGCCGACGCTCTTCTCCCGCCTGCTCGCGGGCGCGGTGAGCCTGGTGTTCTTCATCTATGCCTTTGTGAACATGGGCATGGTCTCCGGCATCCTGCCGGTGGTGGGCGTGCCGCTGCCCTTCATCAGTTACGGCGGCACGGCGCTTGCCACCCTGATGCTGGGGATCGGCATCCTGATGTCCATCAGCACCCATCGTTCCCCCTGATCCGGCAACATGAACAGGACTGACACGCTTCTCTGCCGCTTTCTCGCGCTCTCCCTTGCCTGCCTGCCCCTGCTGGAAGGCTGCGGCACCTTTGCCAAACGCGACGCCATCGTGAGCGCGCCGCCGCGCAGCCTTCCCGCGCCCGGCAAGCCGGGCGGCGGCGCGTACTACAAGGATGACGGCCCGGCGGACACCAGCGGCGTGGATCTGGAGGCCATCCCCGATGCCGTGCCGCGCGCGGAGCCGCTCCACCGCTGGGCCAACCGGCCCTATGAAGTCCTGGGACGCAGATATGTGCCGCGCACCGCGCTTGGCCCCTTCCGGCAGGAAGGCATCGGCAGTTGGTACGGGAAGAAATTCCACGGCCAGAAGACTTCCATCGGCGAGACCTACGACATGTTCGCCATGAGCGCCGCCCATCCCACGCTCCCCTTGCCCTCCTACGCCCGCGTCACCAATCCGGCGAACGGCAGGAGCGTGGTCGTGCGGATCAACGACCGCGGCCCCTTCCACGCCGGACGCATCATCGACCTCTCCTACGCCGCCGCCCATCGCCTGGGCTACATCCAGAACGGCAGCAGCCGCGTCATCGTCGAAGCCCTCCTGCCCGGTCCTGCGGACGGCAATGTGCAGACTTTGGCTGCCGCGCTTTCTGGGGAGACGATGCCGCGCACTCCGACCACCTCGTTCCCGGACACACTTGCGCCCGCCGCGCGCCCGAGCGCGGCAACGGCCCTGCTCCCGGCGACCACCGCCACCTTTGCGTCCACGTCCCCGCCCCGCGACGGCGCGGCGCTGGATGCCCTCTCCAAATTCCTCTCCGAAACAGAACTCCCGCCACAGGCCCAAAGCGCCGCCACAGCAAACGCCGCGCCGTTCTCCCAAGGCGCGCCCGAAACAAACGCCTCGTTATTTTCCCAAGGCATCCCCGAAACGAATGCCTCACCATTCTCCCAGGACATTTCCGAAACGAATGTCCCGGCACGTTTCCAAAGTGCTGCCGAAGCGGACATTTCGTTCCGGAAGCCGCAGACCGACATGCCCGCCCGAGGCATCTTCCTGCAACTGGGCGCGTTTGCCAACGCCGAGAATGCGGAGAACATGCGCGCTCGCCTCCTGCGCGAACTTGCCTGGCTTGCCAGCCCCATCCACATCCATACGGAAGTCCAACTCCACCGCCTGCGCCTGGGTCCCTACCCCAACCGCGCCGCCGCCGAACGCATCTCGACGCGCATCCAGTCCGAACTGGGCTACCTCCCCACGATCATCGAACCCCAGCCCTGCGAATCCTGCGGACAACCATCTTTTCCCCTTGAGTAAAAAGAACCCGCACACCAATCTCCCGTCGAGGCGCTCAAATCATGGTATGCGCAACACCCTGAATTGTTCATCAGCAAGTTTGTAACCAGACGGAACGCGATGATCGCGCTCACTTTGTCCGTTGTGCCCGGAGCACGTGCCGCGCCAGGCAAAAATCCTCCCACGCCTTGGCTTTTTCCGGCAAATTGCGCAGCAAATAGGCTGGATGATAGGTAACGACCACCGGGATTTCCTCATGACAAAGCGGCTTCTTGCGCAGGGCGGCAAGCGTCTTTTCTTCCCGCAGCACGCTGTAGACCGCCGCCTTGCCCAGCAGCACGATGATCTTCGGGCGGATCAGCTCGATCTGGCGACGCAGGAAGGGAAAGCAGGTTTCCATCTCCCCGTGCTGCGGTGTGCGATTGCCTTCCGGACGGCATTTGACGGCATTGGCGATATAGACCTTCTCGCCGCGCTTCAGGTTGATCGCCGCGAGCATGGCATCCAGGAGTTTTCCGGCTTGCCCGACGAACGGCTCGCCCTGGAGATCCTCCTCCGCGCCCGGTCCCTCGCCCACGAACAGCCAATCCGCCGCCCGGTCGCCCACGCCGGGGACGGCCTGCCGCCGCTGGCGACAAAGCGTGCAGGCGCGGCAGGCGCGGATGGCCGCCTCCAATTCCTCCCAGCCCATTCTGGCAATTCGGGCAATTTCTTCGGCGCGCACATCGGGCGAGACAGGTGCCTCCAGGCGCGTTTCCGGCTCGGGTCTTGCGGCACGCGGCGCGGCAGCGAGGTTGCCGGAGGATTCGGCGGTCACGGCCACGGCGGCCTTGGGCGCTTCCGGACGCGGATGTTCAGGCGTATCAAGGAATGGCGGGGCAATGGCTGCGGCGGGCATTTCGGATGCGCCGCGCAAGCGCCACAGGGTGTAGCCCATTTCCATCAGGATTTGTGCGCGGGCCTTCCTGTTCACGATTCGCGCTCCAGTGCGCGGCACAGCACCAGGCCATCTTCCCGTCCGGAGTTGGCCGGGTAATAGCCCTTGCGCCGCCCAATCTCGACGAAACCCAGGCAGCGATAGAGCGCCAGCGCCTTCTGGTTGGAAGGCCGGACTTCCAGATAGAGTTTTTTCGCGCCCTGCGCGGCCGACCAGACGATGCCATGCCGGAGAAGTCGCGCCCCCAGCCCCTTGCCCTGATGACGGGGCGCGACCGCGACATTCAGGAGATGCGCCTCGTCGAGCGCCAGCATGAGCACGAGAAAGCCCAGAAGATTGCCGCCCTGGCCCAGAATCCAGGCTGGATACCCCGCTTCCAGGGCATCGGCGAAATGCCGCTCCCGCCAGGGAAACGCCTGCGCCAAGGCTTCGAGCGCCGCCACCGCCGCGAGATCCGAAGCCTGCATGGGCAAAAGTTCCAGCCCCGCCCCTTCCTGCCAAAGCGCGCAGGAGCCGGGTTCAGTGGAAGTTTCCAGAGCCAAGGTTTGCATGGGGGGATTCTACCAGAGGAGAATGTTCTGAAAAGGTGCACAAAGGGCAGTGTAGCGAGCTTCCTATCTGTCCACCTTTGTAGCGCGATAGTTGTCCGGTCGTCATAGTATCTCCCTGGGAATTCCAAGGAGGCTTGAGATGAAGCGGACGCTCGTGCAGGAAGAG
>JAISLJ010000148.1 GCA_031290955.1 Zoogloeaceae bacterium
CAAAGCTGAAACGTTCATGGAATCGCTACGCAAGATTCCAGAGCGCGTCATCCGCTACTTCAAAAACCCTAACATCATGTATGCTTCTATATAATCTATTTGATTGCCGGGTTAATATACTGCGCCAGTCTGATCGCCAACTGCAAATTGCCAAAAACATGCTCCCCCCTTTGAAACCCATCCCCATCAAGGAGCGCCTTTCCATTGTTTTCGTGGAGAAGGGCGAGATTGATGTGGTCGATGGCGCTTTTGTGGTGGTGGATGCCCGAGGCGTTCATGTGCTGACGCAGATTCCGGTGGGCGGAGTTGCCTGTATCATGCTGGAGCCAGGGACGCGGATTTCGCACATGGCGGCTGCATTGGCCGCGCGGGTGGGCACACTGCTGGTGTGGGTCGGAGAAGCCGGCGTGCGGCTCTATTCTTCAGGACAACCAGGCGGCGCGCGGGCCGACCGGCTCTTGTATCAGGCCAAACTGGCGCTCGACGAGAACCTGCGGCTCAAGGTCGTGCGCAAGATGTATGCGATACGCTTCGGCGAGGAACCGCCGACGCGCCGCAGCGTGGAACAATTGCGCGGCATTGAGGGCGCGTGTGCGGCGCAGCTATCAACTGCTGGCGCAGAAGTTTGGCGTCAAATGGTCGGGACGCAATTACAACCCGGAAGCCTGGGATATGTCCGACCTGCCCAACCGCTGTCTTTCCTCCGCCACGGCGGCGCTCTACGGCGTGACCGAGGCGGCGGTGCTGGCGGCGGGTTATGCTCCGGCGGTGGGTTTTATTCACACCGGCAAGCCCTTGTCCTTTGTCTATGACATCGCCGACGTCTACAAATTTGAGACGGTTGTGCCGGTCGCGTTCAAGATCGCCGCGAGTTCGCCCGCCAACCCGGAACGCATGGTGCGCCTGGCCTGCCGCGACATTTTCCGTCAAACCCGCTTGCTGGAGCGGATCATTCCCGATATCGAGGACATTCTCTCCGCAGGCGACATCGCCAAGCCCGCCCCGCCGGAAGAAGCGGTGGAACCCGCCATTCCCAACCCGGAATCCCTCGGCGATGCTGGTCATCGTAGTTGAAAACGCCCCGCCCCGCCTGCGAGGACGCCTGGCGGTCTGGCTGCTGGAAGTCCGGGCGGGGGTCTATGTCGGCAATTATTCCCGCAAGGTGCGAGAGCATATCTGGAGCCAGGTGGAAGCCGGTATCGAGGACGGCAACGCGGTCATGGTCTGGCGCGCCAACAATGAAGCAGGTTTCGAGTTCCTGACCCTGGGCGCCAACCGCCGCATGCCCGTAGATTGGGACGGCGTGCGTCTGGTAAGCTTCCACCCAGAAGTCAAATAGCGATCTTTAATAATTTGGTTCGCATGTGTTTTCGGTGGTAGAATCCGGAAGCGCAAAATTCTCCTTGTATTTCAAGGAGATGGAAGAAGTGCGTTCCCCGCACGAGCGGGGCTGAACCGAAAATGAACTTTCCATTCCAGCGCCCGCTTGCGCGTTCCCCGCACGAGCGGGGCTGAACCGGCCCTTGCCGTAGTGCGATTGATTAAGATCGTGCGTTCCCCGCACGAGCGGGGCTGAACCGTGTCGCAATGCCTGGAGAATCATTTTCTCCAGAGCGTTCCCCGCACGAGCGGGGCTGAACCGGATCGGCCTACGTGCTGATCGATGGCAACGGGGCGTTCCCCGCACGAGCGGGGCTGAACCGTTCCAGTTCTCTGCGGATGTGCGGCGTCGTTCGCGTTCCCCGCACGAGCGGGGCTGAACCGCCTTCCAAGCTGGCGTCCATGTATGCTGGCGGGCGTTCCCCGCACGAGCGGGGCTGAACCCCAGCGCCGTCGCCATGTTTTTTGTGATCGGCAGCGTTCCCCGCACGAGCGGGGCTGAACCGCCTTCGCAGTCTTCTGTCTCACGCGCATAGTCGCGTTCCCCGCACGAGCGGGGCTGAACCGCCTCCTGAAACTGTACATCGGCGATGGCTTGCGCGTTCCCCGCACGAGCGGGGCTGAACCGGAATTGCTTGGGCTGGGCGCAAAAGCGCACGAGCGTTCCCCGCACGAGCGGGGCTGAACCGAATGATCTGGTCTATCTTGACTTGGACGAACAGCGTTCCCCGCACGAGCGGGGCTGAACCGATAGACGCGCTTGCCGTCATTGATCGCATACAGCGTTCCCCGCACGAGCGGGGCTGAACCGATTCCGTTCGCAGCGGAATCTTGATGCCAACCGCGTTCCCCGCACGAGCGGGGCTGAACCGAAGGCGGCAATGGCCGCTGGATTCCTCGTCCAGCGTTCCCCGCACGAGCGGGGCTGAACCTTATCTGTCGAGTGGAAGCGTTGGAAATCGAACGCGTTCCCCGCACGAGCGGGGCTGAACCCTTGGCGTCAATTGGCATAGTTGTTCCATAATAGCGTTCCCCGCACGAGCGGGGCTGAACCGGAGGGATCGAAATGAGCATCGCTGACACATCGGCGTTCCCCGCACGAGCGGGGCTGAACCGGACATAAAAAGCCCGCCAGAGCGGGCTGAATCGCGTTCCCCGCACGAGCGGGGCTGAACCGGATCGCACGGATGTCACGGAGGACGTGGAGATGCGTTCCCCGCACGAGCGGGGCTGAACCGGCGTTAAATCGCCTGACATTGCGCGGCATCTGGCGTTCCCCGCACGAGCGGGGCTGAACCGGAAATGAGATGAGCCTCGATGCCGCATCAACCGCGTTCCCCGCACGAGCGGGGCTGAACCGGTAGTCCTCGTTATGCGTCCGGATGATGCGCCGCGTTCCCCGCACGAGCGGGGCTGAACCGCGTTCCGGGTGATTATGTTGGTACGAATGAAGGCGTTCCCCGCACGAGCGGGGCTGAACCGAACGCGGAGAACGTGATTGTCCTGCGCAACGTGCGTTCCCCGCACGAGCGGGGCTGAACCGACCGTCCCCAGGCATGGCCCAAAACCGGTCCAGCGTTCCCCGCACGAGCGGGGCTGAACCGACTTTGCTGGGGATTTTCCCGCCACGCAACCGGCGTTCCCCGCACGAGCGGGGCTGAACCGGAGGAGCCGCCGGAGCCGCCGGAGCCGCCGACGCGTTCCCCGCACGAGCGGGGCTGAACCGCAAAATGCGCTCATTTTGTTCGATGCGCGCCAGCGTTCCCCGCACGAGCGGGGCTGAACCGCCGACGCCCAGGAATTCCAGCACCTCGTTTTTGCGTTCCCCGCACGAGCGGGGCTGAACCGGCAATAACGAAGTTCGCTTCGTTATGTGGAACGCGTTCCCCGCACGAGCGGGGCTGAACCGGCAAAGGAAGCCGCTCGTCTCGCTGCGGAAGCGCGTTCCCCGCACGAGCGGGGCTGAACCGGTCATCGAGCGCCACAGAGAAGACCAGCCCCCGCGTTCCCCGCACGAGCGGGGCTGAACCGTGATTTACAGCGTTTTGATTTTCCGGGCGGGGGCGTTCCCCGCACGAGCGGGGCTGAACCGCCGATTCGCCCATGTTTTTTTGCGCCTTGGGCGCGTTCCCCGCACGAGCGGGGCTGAACCGGATTCGTGGGGATTTGATGTCGTGACATGGGAGCGTTCCCCGCACGAGCGGGGCTGAACCGCAGATTCCGGCTTCGGCGTCTGCCAAGGCGGCGCGTTCCCCGCACGAGCGGGGCTGAACCGCCCGATCTGGTTGGCGGAAAACACCAGATTGGGCGTTCCCCGCACGAGCGGGGCTGAACCGGTGTTGATCGGCGGGCCGGACGGCGGCTCGGGGCGTTCCCCGCACGAGCGGGGCTGAACCGCAGATCGGGAAATCCACGTCCCGCCTTGTCTTGCGTTCCCCGCACGAGCGGGGCTGAACCGGGATTGCTGGTGCTGAAAGAAACTTGCTCACAGCGTTCCCCGCACGAGCGGGGCTGAACCGAAACCCTGACACGGGAAGTGTCGTGCGCCGAAGCGTTCCCCGCACGAGCGGGGCTGAACCGCTCTGCCCGAATCGCGCCTATCCGCGCATGCGGCGTTCCCCGCACGAGCGGGGCTGAACCGCCGTGACATGGGCATGATGTGCCTCGGCCAGTTGCGTTCCCCGCACGAGCGGGGCTGAACCGAGGGTAGGCGTTGGCAGGATTTGACGGAAGACGCGTTCCCCGCACGAGCGGGGCTGAACCGGTTGAGATCAAGAGCATGGATGTAGAGGTCAGGCGTTCCCCGCACGAGCGGGGCTGAACCGTCTTTGACCGTCGTTTTGCCCGATCCGGATTCGCGTTCCCCGCACGAGCGGGGCTGAACCGTATCTTGCAGAGGTCGCGGCGCATGATTACACGCGTTCCCCGCACGAGCGGGGCTGAACCGGATTCAAAGCGCGCCCGGATTTGCTCGGCGAAGCGTTCCCCGCACGAGCGGGGCTGAACCGCCTGCAACCGGGTTTTTTCTGATGGGTTCTCGGCGTTCCCCGCACGAGCGGGGCTGAACCGACAGGTGCGGAGCGTTTGGCTGGTCTTATCCTGCGTTCCCCGCACGAGCGGGGCTGAACCGTTCCAGTTTGGCAGCCAGCAAAGCGGAAAAACGCGTTCCCCGCACGAGCGGGGCTGAACCGCGGAATTGGCCTTTGCTCCCATTCTGCTTTCAGCGTTCCCCGCACGAGCGGGGCTGAACCGGAAATGCGACCGGACGACTGGCACCTTATCTGGCGTTCCCCGCACGAGCGGGGCTGAACCGGGATAAACGCGATGCCGACATTATTGATGCCTGCGTTCCCCGCACGAGCGGGGCTGAACCGCAGTTGCGCGTCCTTGCCTGCGAGCATGCCGGGCGTTCCCCACACGAGCGGGGCTGAACCGATCGGGCGGGAAAATGTGAATGCGGTCGTAATGCGTTCCCCGCACGAACGGGGCTGAACCGCGCGGGAATTGATCCTTGCAGATTTGGCGGACGCGTTCCCCACGCGAGTGGGGATGAACCGATGTTCGACATCGAGGTCGAGATGGTCAAACTATGTTCCCCACGCGAGTGGGGATGAACCGCGCCTCGACAACGGCGAGCAGGCGGGCGGCGCATGTTCCCCACGCGCGAGGGAATCGCCGCCCGCAGTAGCCGCCCGCAGGACTTAAAACGGAATGTCGTCGTCGCCGAAGTCGTCGAATGCCTGTTTTTTCTGTCCGGCGGGCGCGGGATTGTAGTCCGGGGCGGGGGGGGCGTTGGTGCCGCTGCTGCTGCCACTTCCACCGCTCCCGCTGCCGCGATTGCTGCCGCCTGTGGGTTCGCCCTGGCCTTCGCGCTTGCCGAGCATGGTCATTTCGGTGGCTTCGATGTCCGTGGAGTAACGGTCGTTGCCGTCCTTGTCCTGCCATTTGCGGGTCTTGATGCGGCCCTCGATGTAAACCTGGGAACCTTTTTTCAGGTATTGCCCGGCGATTTCCGCCAGTTTGCGATAGAACACCACGCGATGCCATTCGGTGATTTCGCGGCGTTCGCCGGTTTGTTTATCCTTCCAGCTGTCCGTGGTGGCAAGGCGGATGTTGCAGATGGCGTCGCCGGACGCGGAGTAGCGGGTTTCCGGGTCGGCGCCCAGGTTGCCGATCAGGATGACCTTGTTGACTGAAGCCATGAAGTGGTTCCTCCGTTGAGAAGTGGTCAAAGTTAATGGGAATGGGCGAGATTGGCAAGCCTTGCCGCGGGAATCCTGAGGGAGAGGCTCAGGATGAGCCAGACGAGGGAGAGCGCGGCGCAAACGCCCAGCAGCGCGCCCTCGCCGTGATGTTCGAGCAGCAGGCCGCCCATGAGGCCGCCCGCGAACAATCCGGCGGCCTGCAAGGTGTTGTAGATACCCATTGCCTTGCCGCGGGCGGCGGGCGGCGCGATGCGCGAGATGAGCGAGGGTTGCGTGGCTTCTAGGAGGTTGAAGGCCACGAAGAAGAGCGTGAGCCAGCAAAAGAGCGCGAGCGCCCCGCCCCGCGCCTGGAAAAGCCCCAGTAGCACCACGATCAGGAGCAGGATGGCCCCGCTCAGCGCCGCCTTCATCTTGCCCTTTTTCTCGGCGGCGATGATGAGCGGCGTCATGAGGAGGAGCGCGCACAGCACGGCGGGCAGGTAGATTTTCCAGTGTTCCGCGAGCGCGAGGGAGGCGTTTGTTGCCAGCGCCGCAGGCACCAGCATCCACAGGGCCATCTGGGTGAAGTGCAGGACGAAAACACCAAAATTGAGCCGCAGGAGCCGTGGATCGAAGAGCACCTGCCGCGTTGGCACACGTTCGCCCGGCACGGGCGGCGGCGCGGGCGGGACGATCTTCAGGAGCGCGACAATCGCCAGGAGGGAGAGAGCGCCCGTCAGCCAGAAGATGCCGCGCATGCCGATCCAGGCGTAGAGAATGGGCGCAGCAACGAGCGAGAGCGCGAAAACGAGGCTGATTGAAGCGCCGATCATTGCCATGATCCGGGTGCGGCTTTCCGGGCGGGTGAGGTCGGCGGCGAGCGCCGTCACGGCGGCGGAAATCGCGCCCGCGCCCTGAATGACGCGCCCGGCAATGATCCAGTCGATATCACTGGCCAGCGCGGCAACGGCGCTGCCCAGCGCGAAGAGGACGAGACCGGCAACGATCACCGGTTTGCGGCCCCAGCGGTCGGAAGCCGCGCCCCAGAGGATTTGCAGGCAGGCTTGCGTGCCGCCATACGCGCCCAGCGCCAGCCCGACCCGCGTCATGTCTTCCCCGCCGGGGATCGTCCGGGCATAGAGCGCAAACACCGGGAAGACGAGAAAAAGCCCCAGCATGCGCAAGCCGAAGATGGCGGCAAGCGCCATGCCGACCTTGCGCTCCTGGGCATTCAGGGAAGCAACCGCATTCATGGGGAAAGGAAGAAAGTTCTGATGGTGATCCGCGCCAAAGCGCCAAGGGCGGCTATGGTAACAGTTTCCCGAACCCGGCGCTGTCCCGGTCTTGTTGTTGGCGCCAAGCAGGAATGTCCCGCAAGGGCGGGGAATCCTGGCGATGCGGGCATTTCCCTCATCCCAGCATCGCCTCCATTTCCCGCAAAAGCGCCACCTTGGGCGGCAGGAAGTGGATGCCGCTGTTTTTCCATTCCGGGCGCACGCCGCGCACGAAAAGGTAGAGCGCGCCGCCCAGATGTTGTTCCGGGCAGTAGGCGGGCAGGCGGGTTTGCAGGTGGCGGTGCAGCGCCAGAAGATAAAGGCGGGCTTGCAGGGGATAGGCGTGTTCGCGCATGGCGCGGGCCAGCGCTGCTGCGCCGTAATCCTCGGGCTGGCCGCCCAGATGGTTGCTCTTCCAGTCGAGCACGTAATAACGGCCTTCGTGGCGAAAGACCAAATCAATGAAACCGCGCAGGAATCCTTGCAGCGATTCCGCCGCCAAATGCGGGATGGGTTCGCCGTGCGCCGCCAGGAGGGTTTCGAGCCGGAACGATTCCATGCGCGAGACCGGCAGGTGGAATTCAAATTCGGTCAGCCGCATGTCCGGCGCGAGGCAATCAAGGCGGAACTGGGTTTGTGCGCCGGGGAGTGGGAGCGGTGTGGCAAGCACGTCCGCGACCAGTTTTTCCAGCGCGGCGAGGAGCACGGAAGGATCGGTATCCGCCGTCAGCGTGACTGGATGCCGGGCGAGCGCGGCGCGGGCCGCTTCCCGGCAATTTTCCGGATGGGTGAAATCAATCGCCTCGAACAGGGCATGGATGCAATCCCCGGCGCGCGGCCCGCGTGGAAAATGGAGAATGTCCGGGGCATACGGAGCATAGGGGAGGGGATCGGCAACATCCTCCAGCGGCGGCAGGGCCAGGTCGTCATGGTCCCCATCATCGCCGCCACCGCCGTCATCGACCGCATGCTGCGTCTCCTCGCGGCGGTTGCGGATGAGGCCGGAAAAGCTGTCGATGCGAAAGCCGGGGAGGAGTCGCCGTCGGGCCGTTTCTGCCTGGAAATTCCCTGCCGTCTCGAAGGCGGGCAGGCGTGGCCGCCTTGCTTCCGGAATGGCTTCCATGCTGGCGTCGGCCTTGGCGCGCAGGGCTTCCCACGCCGCATCCAGGGCTTCGGCTTCAAGCCTTTGCCGCGACCACTGTTGCGGCGGGCATTCCCCGCCCGCGACAAGCCAGTTCAGGAGGCTGCGGCTGCTCTCGGTCAGGCTCCCCCGGACGAGATAGGGGCCATGCACGAGATAGCAGCGGTGCACGGCGCGGGTGATCGCCACGTAGTAAAGGCGCAGGAGTTCCTCGTCCTGCTCCTGTCTGGCGAGGGCCTTGCTCGCCTCGCTCTCCCCCAGGTCAAGAAGCAGGCGACGACTTTGCTGGTCGTGGCAGAGAATGCCGGGTTCTCTTCGCCGGGGGCTGTGCACGGTCTCCCAGAGGAAGGGGCAGAAGACGATATCGTATTCCAGCCCCTTGGCCCGATGGATGGTCACAATGCTCACGAGATCACGGTCGGATTCCAGACGCAATTCTTCGGTTTCGTCGTATTCGGGCTGTCTGCGTCGGGCGGCAAGCCAGGCGAGGAGGCGAGCGGGTTCCGGCATGCGGGTTTCGGCCTCGTGCAGGAGTTCCGTGAGATGCAGGTGATTGGTGAGCCGCCGTTCCCCCCCGCTGCCCTGGAGGAGGCGTCCGGCCAGGCCCAATATCCGCCCGGCTTCGCTCAGGACGGCGAGGATGCCCTTCTGCCGCCACAGGCGGTTCCAGCCGTGGAGGCGCTCCTGCCAGAAGGCGAGGTTCTGTTCGTCCGTATCGAGGCGCTCAATGGCGGCAGCATCGTAGCCGATTGCGCGCGTCGCCAGCGCCCCCTTCAGGAAGCCGATATTGGAAGGTTCGTGGAGCGCGTGTAAAAAGCGTTCCAGTTCCTCTGCCTCCGCGCTTGTAAAAATGTTGGCGCGGGTCAGTTCCGCCGCCTTGAGGCCCACGGCTTCCAATGCCTGCCGCATGATCTGTCCCTGCCGATGGGTGCGCGTCAGGACGGCGATGCGGCCCGGCGTGAGCGGCGCGTCGTCGATGCGGATTTCCCCCTTGCGGGCGGCGATCAAGAGCCGGGCGATTTCCTCTGCCGTCGCCTGGGCGGCGCGTGTCATGGCTTCGTCCTTCCTGAGGCCGTCGGGCAGACGCCAGAGATGCAGGGCATGGCGGGCGGGGGCGCTCTGGTCGCTGAAGCGGGAGAGCGGCTTTTCGCCGCGCCGCGCCGGGTGGAAGACAAGATCTTCCAGCATGAAAGCGCGGGGATTCGTCCCGAACAAGGCGTTGATGCCGCGAATGACGCCTTCTGAGGAACGCTGGTTGGCATCCAGATGAAAGCGGCGCGGCGTTGCGGCCCGGGCTTCCAGATAGGTGTGCAGGTCTGCCTGCCGGAAACTGTAGATGGCCTGCTTGGGATCACCGACGAAAAACAGGGCCGAACTACCTTCCGCCGTGCCGTAGATTTTCCGGAGGATGGCGAGCTGGAGAGGATCGGTATCCTGGAATTCGTCGATCAGGGCGGCGGGATAACGCTTGCGCAGCGCCCGCGCCAGGGTTTCGCCGCGCGCCGGGTCGTTCAGGGCGGTGTGGAGATTGCCGAGTTGGGCGTCAAAATCGGTGTGGCGGCGCGCGCGTTGCCGTGCCCGCACTTCCGCGGGCGCCCAGGCGAGGAAGTGGCGCAGCAGGGCGCTGCGTTGCGCTTCCAGCTTTTCCTGACTTGCGCAAAGCGCCTCCGCCAACAGGAAAAAGGGATGTGCGGGCGGCTGCCTGCCGTTCCGCGTTGCCGCCGCGAGCGTGGCAGCCCGGAATTTTTGCGCCTTCTCCGGGATGGGCGTGGCGGGATTGTCGCTGGCGAAATACAAATCCCACGCCCCGGCGCCGTCGACAAGGGTATCGACGCGCAAGCGGTTGCGGGCGAGATCGGCGCTTTCCGTGAGGAGCGCCAGAATCTCTGCGCGTCCGGCCTGCCAACAGGCTTTTGCCTTGGCATGGCAGGCGGCGGCATCAATGGAATCGGCGGGGTTGGCATGCGCCGCGGCCTCTTCCACGGGCCAGCGCACTTCGGCCAGGGGATGCGCCAGGACACGCCGGAGCAAGCCTTCCAGTTGATCGGGCGAAAATTTCTTCTGGGCAAGCCAGGTGACGAGCGCGGGCGCGAGCGCGCCATGCGCGATGTGATGCCGCCAGTAATCCACCGCCACCTCCCGCGCCAAATCCTCCTGCATGGTGAGAGTGAGGGAAAACGGTTCGCCTGCGGCAAAGGGACTTTCATGCAGGGCGCGCTGGCAAAAACCGTGGATGGTATGAATGGCAGCCTCATCAAACGCGGCCAGCGCCGCCCCGACACGGGCGCGGATCTTGTCCTGCGAACGGTTGCAATCTTGCGGACCTTCGGCGGGGGGAAGATCGTTTTCCAGCGCGGCCAGGGCTTCGACGAGTCGGGCGCGGATGCGTGTTCGCAATTCGGCGCTGGCGGCATTGGTGAAGGTGAGCACCAGCACTTCATGGATGGCAAGCCCGCGTTCGGCGATGAGGCGCAGCGCCAGCCCACAGATGGCCCAGGTCTTGCCGGTTCCCGCGGAAGCCTCGATCAGCGCCGCGCCGTCAAGCGGGCAGCCATGCACGTCGAGCGGCTGGCTTTGCTGCTGCTGGGCGGCATCGGGAGAAGCGTTCATCCGAAACCCACACGCCATCCCGCTGCCGCAACCGGAAACCCGCGCGCGCCAGAGACCGGACAACTCCGGATGCCCCCGCGCAAGCGCCACAATGATGTCCCACGGTTTTTCATGCGCCGATTGTGCCAGCAAGTCCTGCGGACGGCAACGGACGGCAATTGCCCGCCACCGTGGGCAACACCGGAGATTGCTGCTTTGGATTGACGCGCGGCCTTGGTCTTGCTCACCCTTTGCGCATACGATTCCTTCACCATGTGATCATATCTTACCGAACGCGCTGCCGGTTTTTCCGCGCTGTTTCCAGTTGCTGGCAGAGCGTTTCTGTTCCTTCCAGCAGGCGCGGTGTGTGGCGTTGCATGATGTCCGGATTGATGTGGAACAGGTTGCCGTAGCGGACGGCGGCAAGGCGGGGCCAGAGTTTCCAGTCGTCCAGCCATTCCGGGCGGGCATCTGCCATGCCGGTGGCGACGATGGCTTCCGGATCGGCGGCCAGCACGGCTTCCAGACTGACCGTCGGGGCCATCTGTTCCAGGTGGCCGTAGATGTTCACGCCGCCGCAAAGCTGGATGGCGCGGGTGATGATCTGTGGCTTGCCCACGGTAAAAAGCGGCCCCTTCCAGATCTGGTAAAAAACCCGCACCGGCGACCGTCCGCTGTAGGTGGCTGCGAGCCGCGCCAGCCGCGCGCGAAATTCGGCGGCGGCGCGTCCGGCAAGCGCCTCCGTTCCCGCCAGGCGTCCGTATGCCTCCAGTTGCCGGGCGATATCCTCCATCGTGTTGGGCTGCGTGACGAAGACGGGAATGCCGAAGGCGCGCAGCTTGGCGAGTTGCGCTGGAGGATTGCCGCTCTCCCAGGCAATCACGAGATCGGGCTTCAGGTTCAGGATCGCCTCAAGATCCAGCCGGGTATAGTTGCCGACTTGCGGCAGGCTCCGGGCGGCGGGCGGATAATCGCTGAACGCCACCGCGCCCGCCAGGGCATGGCCCGCGCCCGCCGCGTACAGCGTTTCCGTGGCATGTGGAGCCAGGCTGACGATGCGCCGTGCCGGGTGCGCCAGGCGAATCTCGTGCCCGACATCATCGCGCACGACAATCTCGCCCTGCGCAACAACGGGCGCGAAAAGGAAGCAGACGAAAAGGAAAAGACCAGCGAAAAAACACAATTGCCGTCCGCAGGACTCAGGCATGGGGGAGGCTCCATTCGGAAAGGGTGGCGGCGAGGCGCTTCCACGCTGCCGTCGTGCCGGGCAGGCCGAAGCGCAGCAGGTTTTCCGCCGGGAAATGGCGGGCGAGAATGGCGCGTTCCCCGAGGAAATCGAAAAGTTCCTGCGCGTCCGCTCGCCGCAGGGTAACGAACAGGGAGGTCGCCATCGGCGCGGCGTCTTCCGCCAGCGGCAGGAGCATTTCGACCAGATGCGCCTTGTCCGCGCGCAGGCGGGCGCTGTTCGCGTGTTGCCAGTCGGCATCGCGCAGCGCATGGGCGGCCGCCCAGCGCGCCGGATGGCTCACGGCCCAGGGGTCGAGCCGCGCCGCGATTCGGGCAAGCAGCGTTTCCGCGCCCAGGACAAAGCCGATGCGCAATCCGGCGAGTCCGAAAAACTTGCCGGGCGAGCGCAGGACGATCAGGTTCGGATGCGCCGCAGTGCCCGCCAGCGGGGCAATGGAGCATTCCGGCTCGGCATCCGCGAACGCCTCGTCTGCAATCAGCCAGCCCCCCCGACGGGCCAGCCAGCGGGCGGCGGCGAGAAGTTCCGCGCTCTCCAGCCGGTGCGCGGTCGGGTTGTTGGGATTGCAGAGCAGGAGCACGGATGTGTCCGTCGCCAGCGCTGCCTCCAGATCACCCGCCGCGCAAAAGAGCACGCGGTGGCCTGCTGCCTGCCAGGCGAGCGGATGTTCGGCATAGAGTGGCGCGGGCATTGCCACGGAAGTTCGGGGGAACAGCGTGGGCAGAAGGCGGATGGCCGCCTGCGAGCCGGGCACGGGGAGGAGGCACCGCGTCCGGTAACAGGCGTGGGCGGCTGCCTCCAGGCCGTCTTCCGCTTCCGGCAGGCGCTGCCAGACTTGCGGCGGCACGGGCGGCACCGGCCAGCCTTGCGGATTGATGCCGGTCGACAAATCCAGCCATTCCTCCGGCGCAATGCCCCGCGCCCGCGCCGCCGCCAACACGCCTCCCCCATGCCCCGGTCCTGCGGACGGCAATTTTTCTTTTGGAAAGGGTGCTGAATGGTTCATCCGATGGCGATGGGGTAGGCGGGGGCGTTCTGCAAGATGGTCCGCAAGATGCCCAGGATGAGGAAGAGGGCGAGCCACAGGATGAGGCCGCGCGCCACGAGACGCATGGCGGCGTGGAGATGGCGATGGTCGGGGGGCGGGCCTTCGCCCAGCGGCGGGCGCAATTCTTCCCGGATGCCATCCTCGTGCGGATAATGGGCGCTGCCGCCCAGAAGCACACCCAGGCTGCCCGCGCCCGCAGCCATGACCGGCCCGGCGTTGGGACTTTCCCAGGCGGAAGCTTGCCGCCGCCAGCAGGAAAGGGCGCGTCCCGGCGAGCCAAGAAGGGCGTAGGTCGCCGCCGTGAGCCGGGCGGGAATCCAGTTCAGGAGGTCGTCGGCGCGGGCGGCGGCCCAGCCGAAGTGGAGAAAGCGATGCGTCCGGTAGCCCCACATGGCGTCCAGGGTGTTGGCAAGCCGGAAGGCGAGCGCCCCCGGCCCGCCCAGCAGGGCAAACCAGAACAGGGCGGCGAAGATGGCGTCGTTGCCGTTTTCGAGCACCGATTCCACTCCGGCGCGGGCGATGCCGGTCGCACACAGGCGGCTGGTGTCGCGGGAGACCAGCGCCCCCACGCGCCGCCGCGCTTCCGGCAGGTTGTTGGCGGCCAGCGGCCGACACACGGCCTCGCCATGCAGGAACAGGCTCCTGGCGCCCAGAGCGAAATAACAGAGGAACACATCCACGATCCACGCCCATCCCGGCTGCGCCTGCCACCAGAAGGCCAGCGCCACGGGCGGCAGGACGGCCAGGCACCAGGCGCACACGCCAGCAAGACGCAAGCGCCACGGCGGGAGGGGACGACCCGCAACCCGCCCCGGACGATTCAACAAGCACTCCAGCCCTTCCGCCAGACGCCCAAAGCCACACAGCGGATGCAAGCGCCGCGGCTCGCCCAGAAGCCGATCCAGCAAAACCGCCGCCAGCGCCGCCAGGGGAAGATGCAGCGCCGCAGAATGCGCCAGCAATCCGAACTCCATTTCCATCGCAAACCAACGCGCAAAAACAAGGCGGCATTCTAGCAGTTCGGTGGCGCAGGCGCTTGGGGATCGCCTTCTTGGCAGGGCCATCATGTCGCGGGTGTGCGCTCCCTCTTTCACCCCTGCCAGGGCGTCCTGCGGACGGCAACACTCCCCCGCCCGGCCCGCCCGGCGGGGGAGAGAGAAGCAGGCGGCGGCGGGAAGGGCATCACGCAAATGAAGGCCGGTGGATTGCCGCGTCGTTTCGCTCCGCTCCGGAGAATGACGGCAAAGTGGGGGCGGCTTCCAGCCGCCCCGTGGGATGGAGAGGCCCTACCTTTGGCGCCATCCGCAACAACGAATCGACCGCCCACGGAAACGTCCCAAACCTCCAAACCTTCGTCATTGCGAGGGGCGCAGCCCCGTGGCAATCCATCGGCGGTTATTTGCGCGATTGCGCGGTGGAAAGGGTGTGTGGATTGCCGCGTCGCGCTGCCTCTGGGCAACCGCTTGCCCTGCGTTTCCCCTCGTCTTCGGAAACCAGTTATCATTGCGCCTCTTTTCCCTCTTTCATGAAAGGCAGCACCATGCAATGTCAAGATATTTCCCGGAAAGGGTGTGTGTTCGTGTTGGTCACGCTCCTGGCCCTTGCGCTCTCCGCCTGCGGAGCAGGATGCTCCCCCCACCTTTGACGGCTTGCCGTTCATTCTGGATGAGAACGTAATGGACGGTTTGGAAATCGTTGGCGAAATCCGCCAGGCAGAAACATTCGCGGAAGGTCGCGGAATCCGTGAACTTACACGGCTTGTTGACGCCTACGGCGGCAAGAACTGGCGAAAACGCAAAGGCATCGCCAATGTGCGCGTACTGGCGACTGGCGAAATTTTCCCGGCGGAAGTACACTGGTATGAGGCGCACGGCGTCGGCAAGGTAGACTTGAAAGTGAAGGAATGGCTATGACATGGGCTGTTTGCGTGAAGAACGACGGGTTCGAGGCGTCCCTTGAACTGCGCAAGCTGTATCGCATCGTTGAAGACGAGACGTCCGCTCAACGTGCTTGCATTCGCGTGATCGACGAATCGGGAGAGGATTACGTTTTCCCGGCCAATATGTTCCAGCCGCTACAGATTGCGCACAATATCGAGGAACAGCTAGAAGCACTGGCCTGATGCCTACGGCGACAGGGCGGGTTTCTTTCGTCATTGCGAGGGCCGAAGGCCCGTGGCAATCCATCGGCGGTGATTTGCGCGATTGCGTGGTGGGAAAGGGTGTGTGGATTGCCACGGTGCGTTGCGCCTCGCAATGACGAGGATTGGGGGGCTTCTCGTCACGATGAAGGTTTGGGAGGCGACAGGCGGGTTTCTTTCGTCATTGCGAGGGCCGAAGGCCCGTGGCAATCCACACCCCGGTTCTTCGCGTGAGGCGTTCCAAGGACGGAAAGGGTGTATGGATTGGCGTCGCTTTACTCCTCGCAATGACGACAAAGTGGGAGCCGGATGCTCCCGCTACTTTGGAATCGCTCGCGAGTCCAGGCCCCAGGAATTCTGGCGCAATCCCGTGCTAGAATACCAAAAACATAACCTTGACGGATCGACCATGAACCAGACGCGCCGGAGCCGGACCAACGCGGGAGAAGCGGATGTTCACCGCAGATAACCCGCAGTGCATCCGCGCCTTCCACGAGCGTCTCTACGGATCGCACGCCGACTATCGCTCGATTCTTGGGCGTGAGGAATTGCGGGATCTGTTCGTGCAGACGCTCCAGGACAGCGATGCCGGTGGAGAGGACGGCGATGAAAGCATCGAGGAAGGATTCGCGCCGGGCGATCTCGCCGACGAACAGAAGATGGCGAGCGCGTTCATCCGGCAATTGCTCGCCGATGGCTGGCTGGAGACGGCGGAGGATCGCGTTCGCCTGGTCACCGCCTATCGTTTCACCCGCGTCGGCAAAATCTTCGCGCAGGCGCTGGCCCAGGCCGAGCGCCCGCGCGAACGCACCCGTCAGCGCAACATGCGTTCGTGCAAGAACGCCCTGGCCGCCTTCATCGAGCGCCGGGATGTGGAGGATCTGCTGGATGCCCACGAGTACGCGCACCGGGTCATCTCCGATCTCTCCGAGGATATTGAACTGTTCTATGAACTGGCGCGCAACATCCATCGCCCGATCTCGCCCACCTGCCGCGCGATCGTCTTGCCGCCTTGGACAAGACGCTGGCGCCCTGCGTGGAAAGGCTCCACGGTGCCAATGGACTCTACCCCTGGTCACGCAGGAAAAGGGACGGCTGGAAGACCGGGCGGCGGACTTGCAAGAGGAAATCGAGGCAATGGGCAAGCGTCGGCAGGGCCTGGAGGAGGGACGAATGGATCTGCCCAGACCGGTGGAAGCCGCGTTTCGTCATCTGGAATCCCGCTATCCCGGCGCGCCCCCCCGTGTGCTGTGCAATCTGGCGCAACCCCGCGAGGGTTCGCGCTGGCAGAACGCGTTGTTGTGGGCGGGCATTGCCTCATTGCGACCACGCCTCACCTCGTCATTGCGAGGAAGAAAGCGCAAGGCCCCCAAATCCTCGTCATTGCGAGGAGCGTAGCGACGCGGCAATCCACACACCCTTTCCGTCCTTGGAACGCCTCACGCGAAGAACCGGTGTGTGGATTGCCACGGGCCTTCGGCCCGGAGAATGACGAAGTGGGGCGTGGTCGCCATCGCGGAGCGCCCGCCAGCAGCAGGGCGGTTGACCCGACAATGGGATCGCATTACCATGCGGACGTTCCCCCTTGGAGGTTTTGTCATGCCAATCGCGCTTGAGGCCGAATCCACCCTGACCGACCGCTACCAGACCACGGTTCCAGAAACCGTCCGCCGCGCACTGCGCCTGAAGAAGCGCGACAAGATCCACTACGTGATCCAGCCTACCGGCGAAGTCGTCCTGAGCCGCGCCGATGCCGTCGAGGATGATCCTGTTCTCAGGCCGTTCCTGGACTTCCTGGCTCAAGAGATTGCCGCGCACCCCGAACATCTCCAGCGCATGGATATGAGCCTGGTGCAACAGGGGCGAGAACTGGCGGCTGGTGTGCGGTTCGATGTGGACGCGCCCCTTTCGCCGGAAGACGAATGACCCGCGCCCGCCATGTGGGCGCGGGCGTCCCGCCGCCTCGCCCGCCCGATTTCTCCGAAAGCCCCGCCCAGCAAGCCGATGTGGTCATCCATGGATGGACGATCTTTGCGCATCCGCTGTTCCTTGAGCAATACGAGAAACTGCTCAGGCAGGTCGCCGAGTTGCGGGCGAAAGACCCGAAAGGCTATGCGAAAAAGAATGTCGCCAAGAGGCTCGCGGCCATCGTCAGCCTGGCCTTCGATGTGATCCCGCAAGACCCGGCACGGTCTGAATACCGGCAGGGCAATACCCTTGGCGACAAGCACAGGCACTGGTTCCGGGCCAGGTTCTTCCAGCAATACCGCCTGTTCTTCCGGTTCCACGCGCCCAGCAAGGTGATCGTGCTGGGCTGGGTCAACGACGAGGCCAGCAGGCGCGCATACGAGAGCGATGCCGACGCTTACCAGGTGTTCAGGAAGATGCTGACCAGCGGCCATCCGCCAAGCGACTGGGAGACGCTGCTGGCAGAGGCGCGCGCCCAGAGCGCGCGGCTGTGCGGCGTCATGGGGAACGCGCCGCGCTGACCTTCCAGGTGCTGGCGCGTGGGAAAACAGCCCATCTTCTTGCCCACTATATAACGAGAACAGAGGGGAATTCCTCGATAAAACCTCCCACGCGCACACGTGGTACGGTGTTTGCTTATATAGCGATAC